>JAUSPC010000151.1 GCA_030655835.1 Pelolinea sp. | reverse complement strand
ATTATAGTATGGTATTAGGAAAAACTAATTCTAGATTATCAATTCCTGAAATCTATATTAGAGTCCTCTGCAGTTACTCGATTTTCAAAAATCAAAATAATTCTTTCCCATTTTGATGGCATTTTTAGGTGTTTTCATGAGCAAATTGCAGTTATTTGATGCCTTTTTGCCAACTTTCTCCCACTTTCACCTAACGAAAATGGCGCACCAACCTTTCTGCAGTAGACTCATATTATCTTTGTAGATAAATTAATCTTCGATCCATTATTTATAAGATGAATCAATTTTCAGGAAACAAACAATTAGAATAATCAATACATCCCCAATAATAGTAGAATAAGCACGGAGATATACCTTGATACAAAACCTTACCCGATCGATCAACTTTCACCACAATAAAAAACACCAGATAATTCAATCTGATGTTTTTGGGATTATTACAATAATGGTGCTAGTGCGCTAAGTTGTCGCGCTCCATACTTGCCCGGCTTGGAACAGGTGTATATCCCGCGGGAACCGCCTGTCGGTCTGTTCGAAAACCAAAGGATGTATTTCGTGTGGCTTTTTTCTTGGGTGAGCTCTCTTTCAAAGACTTATCAAAGGACGATACCAATGAGCCGATGATCAATACTCGGATCACCCACACCATCACCGCGCCGATCACCGGAATGACGGTCACATACGTCATCGGATCAACGATCATGACCGCATGCGCCGGTTGGTTGTAGATCACCACACTGATCCCCCACCAGGTCAGACCTGTGTTCATCGCCGCTGCCAGCGCCCATGCCCCCAACAGATACCAGCTGCTTTTCTCTTTACTGTCCTCGTTTTGGCAAGTCAATATGTTTGCGATCCCGGCAATATCCATGCCGCAGAACGCCAGCGACAGGATCGTCGCCCAGGGCAGCAGACCATTGCCCTGGCTTCCGAGAATATCCTGCAGGGCGAAATCGGTTGTGCTGAAGTTAAAAATTTCGAAAGCCGCTAAAGCCAATACGATCACGACCATATAAACAGATCTGGATTGAATTTTTATATTCTTGAAAAATGAACTGGTGATGCGCGTCAGGCGTTGGGTAGCTGTCAGATTCATGATAACCTCCGTGGTTAGTAAATTTGTTCTATTATAGAACAATAATTCTAACCATGTCAAGCGCCATATATGGGCATATAAACGTCTTTATCCCCCACAATTCCACCCTTCTTGTAAGTATTGGGTATATATTGGTAGAAAATAACGCTCAGGTTATCGTTGCAGAACCACATCGTCGAATGTAAATGTGGCGCTCACGCCTTCTTTCGCGCTCACTACCAGCAGGATCTCTCTTCCTTCTAATAGCCCCCCGTTGAACTGATTGACCATTTCATCGTTTATGCTGAAATAGAAATCCTGTCCGCCGGCTTCGATCCGCAGGGTATTCTCTTCGCCCAGTCGGATGCCGTTGAATTTTTTCGGCGTGATCAGCGGGATCCAGCCGTCATTTTCAAATATCTCAAAAACATAGGTGCCGTTGTTCGCGATCGAGAACAGGAAATAGCTGTCCTCATTACCGCGGAAGGCGATCCCCCAGCTCGCATCCTGGAAGGAACTTTCTAACAATCCGTTGATGGATAAAGCAAAGTTCTTTTCATTCCCGATTGTGAACCATGTCAATGCTGTCCGCTGGTACCCGGCAAATCCTTTCGCCGAATAATCAACCACGAATTTTCCGTCAGCGATCGCGCTCGTATACTTGGCATATGGGTTATCCTGGCTCTCAACTTCCCAAGCGTTGCGGTTATCGTCAAACGTCTCGCACAGCACAACCTCCCAATCGTCCGGTCCTGGCAGTTCAAGGTCACACGCGATACCGTCCGTGTTAACAGGTTCAGTCGGGCTCACATCCGGTGTTGCCGTTAAAACCATATCCTCTCCCTCTGCGGTCGGTACTGTATCCGGCTGCCCGCCCGAACAGCTCATCAGAACAGCAGCGAGAAGAAAAAGAACAGGAAATCTAATTAGGTTTTTATGCATGATTTTCAGGCTCATCGTGTAGGTGAATTATAGTTAGCTTTCTTCTCCCCTGTCAACTCAAATCGCAGCACCCTTTTCATAGAAAGAAGGAGAGATCTATTGGTTGAACGTCAAATTTACCTGATTGATCAACGCCTGCAGGGCGTCTGCTTCTGTGGGATCAGCTTGCATGATCTTTTTCCAAAGAGCGAAGATCATTTTATCAGAAGTAATACCCGCTCGCGCGTATTGTTCAAGCTCGATGGCTTTATCGGTCGGGCAAGGATCATGAGTTGTGATCACTGCCTCAGCAGATGTTTTTTCCTTGGCCGTCAGGTCGCGGGCATAAACGATCTTTCCGGTTGAAGAAACCGAACGTACGGGAAGCGCAGCAGATTGAAGTTCCTCAGTTAGTTTTGGCGCATTAAAAATATTTTCAGTCATTTCAAACTCTCCTTACATCATTAAATAACCCAACCCACCAGATAAAAGCTCCCCATCAGCGGAAGCTTTATCGCCATAATAATTGGCGGTAGCTGCGCTAGTAATTTCAAGAAGCTGCAAGAAATGAAAACCTATGCCAGGGAAACCCCGATAATAAGCGTGGAACCAGCCCTGATTGGTGGGGTTTGCCACTCCTTTAGTACCATGAGTTAAATTAGCATCATTGACGGTCACCCCATCAAGATCAATACCGATAGCCAGATTTCCAGCTACAGAATGAATCGCATAAACAGAAGCCATCAGATATACAAGAACTTCGTCCACCCCGATCACAAATTGAACGCGGTTGGCTGTGCTTGAATTAAGAGCCTGCCATGCTGTACCCACATAAGTCCAATTATCGGTATCCTCAGTGACCAAAAGAGATTTTTCCAAGCGATTGTAGTAATTCCAAACAAACCTTAAAAGCTTTGTATCGCAGGTAAGACCTCCCGCTGCTGTGGTTCTGATCGTTCCCAAATAGCGGTGGGTTGGCGCGCCGGTCTTGACAAGCACCCCGTCCTGGAGGGTCAAGGCAGTGGCGCGGAGGGTATCGTTTGACCACAAAGTATAGGCAAGTGTGAGCGTACCTTCGTTGTCATAGATCCACACATCCACGTTTTTATCCGCAGCGATTGCCGCAACGTCGAGAGTGAGCTCCGCAAAGGCATATAAACGCCAGCCATAATCCTGCACGTATAGAGCTATACGATTTCCAAGATAGGGGGTGAAATAAAGGGTGGCTGAGGAAGCGATGTCTGAAACCGGAACTGGCACACCTGTTGAAAGGGTCAATCTACCCGCGCAGATCTGCGGATCGATCAAGAACAAAATATCTGCCACATAGCCCGCCAGCTCCGATCGAACGCTGTCTTTCACAATCTTTGCCCCGTCCCAATAAAAGCGCCCAATGCGCCTCTGATCAGCTCCCTCCGTGGAGGAAGTGCTGACCGAGAGCGTGAAAGTGGTACTGGCGTCTGCACGGTTTGCGAACACATAATAAGGGGCAGCAGCACCCGCAGGCGCACCACCGACCAGAAGATCCACGTTGGCAACTGCCTGACACAGATACCCGCGAACCGCCAAAGAAACAGGGACGGCGGCAGTTGCCGGAACGCGGACCGTGTTTAAAGTTAATTTTTCTATTTCCAATCTGGTTTCGTATCTTTCGAGAAGTGTTCCCAGGGGGATTGCGGCTGTTGGTGCTTTCCCAAGAAAAACGCTGTCTGCGCGTAGGTTGTTGTAGTGACTTGCGAGCGTGGCGTCACCTGCCGAAACTGAACTACTTTCTGGATATGTCATTTTATACCTCGATTCTTTTTCAATAAGCGGCGTTCGAGGGCTGAGCTCCGTCGAACCGCGAGAACGCCGCAGCCGAGCGTCCCGCCCCCGAGAGCACGCTGATTAAAGAGCACGATAAAAAGCTCAGATAGTTGAGATTATTAAAAGGCTTCATATAAAGTTTTGTTATCGAAAGACTGGTTTTTGTTTCATCATGCTTTCGATAACTGCCTTTATAGAAGCCGCTCCCTGAATTACAAAGTTGAAAAACAAACCGAGACACCTTAGCGAACAAATTACCTGGTTTCCCGAAAGACCCTGTGGGGCGGGACGCGAATAAACTTAGATACGGCAGGATGACGCACGCGAGCTTAAGAGACATTAACTTTGGTAAGACCGCGCGAGTGATCCCGTCTTTACACGAATCCCTTAGCGTTCCTGGCAAGGGTTTCGTGTTGGGATCATCCGCGCGGAATATTTCAAGGTTAGAGATATTAAAGCTTGTTTGGCGAGGAAAGGGCGACAGTTTCGGGCGACCTGGCGGGCTCTGGTGTTTGGTGTTCCGCCGGGACAGCCACGAACCGAGACCACCGAAGCCAAGCAAGCGTCTTGGCATTTGTCTTAGATGTGTTTTTGGTTTAATGTTCATTGAATGTACGGATAAGCCAAACAGGCGGGGCAGCCAAGCGAAGCGAACGGATAACAAATAGGTATCCACGCCCACCGCGTGCCTTGAGGGCACTGGGGGGCGTGGACCCTCACACCACTCTCTTGAGAGGTGTTCGGGAGAGCGGAGCGCGGGCGCGAGGGCGTGCTGGTTCTTGCGGTCCAGCCCATGTTTTTTATGGGTTTGACCGCAAAGCACGGACGAGCAAATAGAATCTAATTCATAGATATTAAAGTGCCTTTGCCGAGTATCTAAGCGTTGTGGGCGAAGAACGGAGGCAATGGCACGACCTAATGAATCAATCTCCCGCGAATAAGTAAAACAAGTTCCAAACAAAAGAGAAATCAATCTCTTAGGATCGATCCTAGCGAAGCGCGAGCCATAGCGCCTGAGACGTGCGTCAGCACGGAACAGGCAATCTTTTAGGCGGAGCGGTGAGCGGGAATAAATGATCATCTCCATACCGAAGTCTCCCAGGTAAACGCGTCGGCGGCGGGCGGTGTGTCCTGCCAAAGAGAACCAAAGAATAGACCGCTGTCAATGGGTGGATGATAGGTAGATACGTTAGCAAATTTCAAAGAAATATAACTTGCTTCGACCATGTGCAGCTCAGTAGCAGAGTGACCAACCTGACCCAAACCAAGATACGTACCCATGACTGTACCGATCGAGATACCAGTCAGCTTAGATAAATACTCAATGAGCATATCGTACATGGTCTGTCTGCTGTCGGCATGTTCCGATCCGTTTGGATTTTGAAGTTCATCAGCTAATAGAATGGTAGCGAATAAATAAATTTGTACTTCATCAAGATCATTGAGTGATCGTTGAATAGAGAATGTTGAACCAGACTTAGAGGGGTCAGGGGAAATAATAAATCCATAAAGGTACCCATCATTAACTTCTGTGTGTATGAGAATAAAGTCGCAATCCTGGCCAATAGTTGTCATGGTTTAGTACCTCTCTGTAAAATTAGACTGCCATGGGGATAAAGGACTTAGATCCTCAGCCTGGAGAGGTGGGTTAAGAAAAAGAGAAGTTGATCTCCAACGAGCAACCGAAGAATCTTGAATTTTTCCCCAGTCAAACAAACCGCGAAATCCGGGCGGTGTTTCTCCGGAGAATTCACCTTCAACATTTTGGATGTGATGAATGGTGCGCAGGACGCGCCACTGAAAAAAATTATCCCAAATAGTAGAGCGTTTAAAAAAGCCTTCAAAGTCATTGCGCATGCGTTTAAGAACCTGTCCGATTGGAACGCCTGTACCGTAAAGCTTGTGAGCTTGTTCGATCTCCTGCAGGGTTGTCAAAGCGCCTGGCTGCCAGCCGCGATTAAACTGTAAAATAGCGGCAAAAGGTGAGAACCAAGAATTAAGATGTAAAGGGATATCCATACCGAAAAAATCTGGATCCGAAAGCGTGATCTCATCGCCGACGGGTTTCAAATAGCAGTTGCAATTTATGTGAAACCCGGGCCAGACCGAAGCGGACATCCACATGTCATAGGTGTAGACGCGGCCCCTGAGCGCGTCGCACATGGTACAGTTTTCCCCGCGCGTCGTCCACTGCATACGGGTATTGAGATCAACCATTCCACTAGGCATAGGTTAGTGATCCCATTGATCAAGCTGCCAGGAAGAATCAGGAAACATGGGTAGTGAAACCTCCTGTTTTATTTCCTCTAGAAATTCCAGGAATCGATTATATTGATTATTCCCCCAGGTCATCAGAGCGGACATTTCGCCGGGGCGACCGCCCCATTGTTCGTTGAGACCGGATGCTCTCATCATGGCTGCCTGCCCAGCAGCACCAAGCACTAAGATATCTTCGTGATCGTCCCTGATGGTGGTGGCGACTGCGCTGTCAAGATCGGTGATTGTTTGTTTGGCTGCATAATCAATATAGATTTTCTCGCCCACCTGCGGGAGATCATTACTATAAAAAAACAATGTGGGTGATCCGTCCATGTAGGTTAGGGTGAAGTCCTCTCGTTCATAGATAAAGGGATCTGTTACCGAATCATCGTAGGGGTGCACTAATTTTGTGATCACAATTAAATTAGCAGCCGCGAGGGTTTGAGTTCTGCCTGCTGTAACTACGGTGAAGTTATAGGTTTTGAAATTCGGATTAGCGCGGGTGTACTCGTTAAGCACTTTACGGAGAGCCTCATCAACGACATTGGTTGAATATTTAGAATTCGTATCATCGAGAGAATTTAGAATTCGTGTTCTATAAGCTGCTAAAGTGGTCATGGTTTAACTCCAATTTCAAATAAAAGTCGACTTTTTATAAATACCACCATATGTGGCAACAAAAATCGGGATCTTCTCCGTATATACCGCTTTTTGAGCGCGGATCAAAGCGGCGGATATTTGTTGATCGCCGCTTGATCCCGCGCGATTGGTTTGAAACGGCGGGCGCACCCGCAAAGCGGGGGCGGAAGGGGGGCACAACGCGGCGGCGTTATTTTGCCGCCGCGCCCGCCGTGTCTGGTTCTTGATCTGATTTCTCCTTCGCATTTGGAGCGGGTTTCTTCATGGCAGCTTTATGGGTAGAAATCTGCCTATCTACGGTTTGTTCCTCTTGATCAATTCGATCTTGGGTATAAGAAAATTTTTGTCCGGTGGGGCTGATGAACACAATACGCCCATCGGGGTAACGAGCCCAATCAATGGGGGTGACACCAAAAATTTTCTTAATTAGATCACGATCACTATTAATTTTTACTTTTTCTTGCAAGTTGACCTCCAGGGTCTGGCGGCAGCCAGGCCAAAAAACAATTATCATCGCATAGTACTGAGCGATGGTTTAAGGGGAATTTGCCCCTCATAATTGTTTGTTATCGAAAGACTGGTTTTTGTTTCATCATGCTTTTGATAACTTGAATTATGTGGGGCAAAAAAGGACTAGAATGCTGCTTGTCCTCCGATACCCTGCCCCGCGTCGTCGATGGCAACACCGATTATGTACGCAACCAACATATAGACGACATTCGTGACCTGCTCGGCGTTGAGTGGGAACTCTGGAACGAACTCCTGCAGGACAACAAAAATCGTACCGATCAAAGCCGCCCAAAACTTACGAGAGCGGAGAAGTGCCAGGAACTTATTGATTGGTTTAGTTTGCATTGTGAACTCCTTATTAGATTCAAAAATTAACACTGAATAAATTGATTGAAAACGATCAAAACTCAAAACAGGTCATTTTTATATGCTTTAGCGGTAAATGTTCCACCTTTCGCCCCCTCTGCGGTGCAGGGCAGAGGGGGCATAGGAGGTGAAAGATATACTCAATTAAACCCGCAAAGTGAAATGAGCCACTGCACCGAAGAACTTAAGGACAGTGGTTGCGGCGCAATCAATGACCAACTTGACCCAGTAACAATCTCCGTCGTCCAAAAATGCGGGAGTGTCCAGGGTGATCGTCATAGTGTGGTCATCAACCGCGAGCCTTTCCGCGGCTATATCGTGAGCGGTATCCAGGGTGATAGCGGGGGCAGACCCGGCAGCCGCGACATTATCCGCGCCGATGGTGACTTTTTCAAGCTCCACAGTGGCGAAGTCATCAGCGGCGGCAGTGCCGATCAGATAGCCAATATCAATGCTGGCCAGTTTTGCGCCTTTCATGGCAACTGAATTAGACGGTATGCGAATCGGGATCAGAACGGTAACAGCGGCGTCAGCCGCGGTCCGGTCGTTACTGACCACGTTTGAAGCTTCTGTAAGCGTCCATGTTCCCGCGCTTGGTTGAAAATCGCACGGGTGGATAAATTCGCTCATATGTTCGTCATGTACGTATCCCATAATAAAACTCCTTCTTGTTTTTATAGCCTGGTCGGCAGGGTTATTTCCCCTCGCTCTGCGCGCCTTGATGGCGCGCAGGTGTGAGGATCTACGATTCCCTCCCAAGAGGGAAGCTCCGATTAAGCAACATTAGACTTATGAAGCGGTCTAAAGTCATTTACCCAACACGCCAGGAAGTGGCGGACCTTTAAGCGGTGCTCGTCGTTCATGAACACAGCAGGGCTGAGGTTATCGCCTGCAATAAAGATCTCAGGCATGATACCGAAGCGTTCACCAATATAAATGGCGGGAGCGATGAGAGGATCGCAAACAGCGGCAAAGTTGTTCGCGTCCGTCCATTCTGGCACGGTGATCACATCGCCGGGTTGACCGCGCTGCATGTTCTCACTGTAGATATTGGCTGCGTTTTCCAGGGTGGGATAGAGGATTTTCATAGCAGCCAGTTGGAGCGCGCGGGGCACCAGGCAGAAGCGGGGATTTATGGCCATTGCCGGGCCAGTGCCGGTAATGCCGGTGGCGTTCTTAATGAGCATGGGTTGGTTATAAACTGCGGCGCAAACAAGATCCCACTGCGCGGCTGCCAAAGCAGTTGTAAGCAGGTTGGCGTGTCCTCCGGCGGTGGTGACTGCGGTGGCGTTGAACAATGCTCCGGTGTCCGCCATTGTGGGGCCAATGCCAGAACTGGCGGTAAAGATAGCAGACACAAGCGCGCTAATTTTGCGCAGTCCTGCGGCTGCCAATTCGCGGGGATAGGCGGCAAGTTTGCGGGATTCGTCCCTGTCGATGAGCTCCAAAGTGAGCGGAATGTAGCCACCGTACTTTGTAAAGCTGGCAGTTTCAGGGCTGTCACCGATCACCAACTCGGTATATTCAGCTCCCTCAGCAACGGTCGGGAGTGTCCCGACTGTGCCAACGAGAGTGCCTGTGATGGATTGGAGCGAACTAAAATGCTCCACTCTGGAAACTCTGTTCCACCAGTCATAGCCTGCCATTCCTAACTGATCCCAGGTATTAATCACGATCTTGTTTAAAGCGTTCTTGACCAGACCCGTAAAGTCCACAGTGGTGGCAAATTGCACGCGTTCAGTGTCAAAACCACCATGCAGGTCATAGTCACCAGTGAGCATAAGATACAACTCACGAATACCTGACAGTTTAGCCACTTTAAAAGCCTTAGCGGCTTCGTCGCGGGGTGCTCCTAGCAGGTCGTCCACCGAGGCTTGCAGCTTGTCGGCAGTGTCAAACATGGAATGTACGCGCGGACCCTGCACGACTGCCCCGCCTGTGAGCTCTGAAACCATTTTGCGGCTATCCTCGATCGCCAAAGTCAGCTCGTCAGCTTCAAAGAGCTTTCCGGCGAACTGCACGCGCAGCCGTTCTGCGACCGGCGCGGGCAGTTTGGCGGCTGTGAGAGCGGATTCCAGGAACTGCTCACCCATCTTAATACGCATAGCGCGGGCTTTGTCTGCCTCATCGTTTAGCGTTTGAATATGACCCTGCACGTTAAGCAGCTGCTCGACGGCTTGCGTGTCGTCGGTGATCTGCTGCTGCACGCGTGATACACCCGGGAGAGGATCCTGGATGGGTTCTAGTGCGGTTGGTATTTGTTTTGGCATATTAGCTCCTTCTGAATATAAATTGAACTTTTGATATAACTCACGGATAAATTCACCGCCGCGCGCGGGATTTACCACCAGATCAACGGAAAAAACTCTAAGAACTTCTTTGACTTCTTTCCCGTTGGCTGTAAAGATAAGGTCGGCTGAAAAGCCAAGATCAGGTTTGGGCTGATCCTCAGCCAACATCTGACGCCCGATCTCTGAGAGGATCGGCGCAGCCGGCCCGACCGGGCGCAGGGTGAGCTTGATACCCTGGGCGGTTTCGTCCC
The DNA here is from genome assembly GCA_030655835.1 of Pelolinea sp. Lineage (GTDB taxonomy): Bacteria > Chloroflexota > Anaerolineae > Anaerolineales > Anaerolineaceae > Pelolinea. The sequence goes on along the minus strand of JAUSPC010000151.1, from coordinate 10,747 downwards.
ATTCGGGATCGAAGCATACGCCCGCGAGGTCATGCACGCTATGACCAAACCAGTGGTGATCCACAAAGGTTTGAGCGTTATCCCAAAGGGATAGGGATTGTTTCAATATATCGGCTGAGAACTCCCACCCGTTACCATCACCCGCAGTGATCGCGAGGATCTCGAACTCTCCCTTGTCATTGACCTGGGATGATTGGAGGTCGATCCTGTGCTGCTGTTCGTAGAATAACTCTTTTTGTTTCGGCATATAAAAACTCCTTTGATTAATAACTAGAGTAAAGGGGTAAAACTTTTAATCCATAAGGTATCCATAAGGTTATTTAGTCATGTCCTTTGGGTCAAGGATCACCCCATCATCAGGGGGGTTAATTACTTTGGCGGAAGGGTTCCCAGTTGTTTTAGTTTTAGGGTCAAGGTCTTTGCCCTGTTTCTTGTCCTGGTCTTTTTGGGCTCTGGTGAGCATGTCGTCAGCGTCCACAGTTTCACCAAAGAAACGGTAAATCAATCTCAGGAATTCATCATTGGCTATGAGAGATCGATCTCGAAGATTCGCGAGTACCTCAACCATGTAATAGGCAGCTTGCGAAAGGGATGTATTATCTTTGCTGCTGATGTCCGCGCCTGTGACTGAAAGCTCGATATTTTTATTTAGTTTGCTGTCGATCATGGCACGCCGGGAAATAACCACCCTGAGAATATCCTCGATCATCCAGATAAAGAATTGCTGACGCTGTTCGAAGCGTCTGAAAGTTGGACCTCCGGCCGCGTCCGCGGTGGTGCGGGTTGCGCTTTCAGGTTCAGCCAAAAAGTGGAGCGGGATCCCTGCTCCCGCGGCGATCATCTTTTTGAGCGCCAAACCGTCTTTCTCCGCGTTGGAGCTATCCAATCTGGGGTTGATCACCTTCCAGGATTCATTCTCATCGGCAACCAGGATCGATCCAGGGTTGGGCGGGTTGGCGTTGAGCGTAGTTTGCCGGGAAACCCGCTGAGCTTCGGACGCGAATTTAGCCTGGACAACAAACAGAAACGCGTTCCTAAAGCGATTAAGCCTGGCACGATCTTGCAGCCAATTAGAATAGCGGGACAACCATACCAAAAGCGGGGCGATGTCTGGTTCTCCCCACTGCGCGCCGGAAGGGCGATTAACTGCGTATTGAAGAATAACTGTTTTGGTAGGTTCGTCGTTGAGCGGATCGTAGGCGGGGATGGGTGTTGGGTCGAGGTTTTCGATATCCGCTTTTAGTTTAAACAAAACCGGCTGCTCCACATCATTATCTTTACTGATGATCTCATCAATAGCAGTGGCGGGCATGAGCCGGAGGTATGACATCCCGGCGGTGTCGGTGGTGAGGATAATAAACAGATTGCCTGTTCTGGTGAGCTCGTCGCAAATTTCAGATACCCTGACGGGCATACGATTTAAGCGGTGATTCCAAAACTGATCGAGGAAGTCAGCGGCGGGCTTGTCCTTGCAGTTGATCGTCAAGCCGCCGCCGACAACGTACTGCGAGGTCAGCTCGACAATACGGCGTGCGAGTGGGTTTGCTCTCCATGCTGTGAGAGACTGTTCCAGAACAGATGTGCGGTCATAAGAATAGCGATCGCGTTCAGTTTGAGTGAGAGAACGCGTACCGATCAAGAAATTATTTTCATTCTCGATCACGGCTAATTGTTCGCGCATAGCAGCGTCCACGCGCTTATTGATAAAATTATCAAATATTCCCATTATTAATCCTTTCCAATGTGTTTCATCTTGGCGGCGGGAGTGGTTTAGGTTTTTGGATTGGGTGCTTGTGTATAAATTGGAGCAGCTCAATTTCACCACCCATAAAATAATTTAAGTCCACGTGAGTGATCACGCCGGGGATTCTGCCTGTTTGGCTGTACTGCCAGAAAGAACATGCAGCGAACGGGTAAACGGGTTTAGGCATGGTAAAGCCCCACTGAGCCAACCAAAAGGGATAGCCCGCGAAGCGGAGGACATTATCAAATTTATCCAGGATCATATAGGATCGCCAGAAACCGCCGGACGTGTAAATGATCGGGAGGACACCCAGTTCAGCTTCGATCGCCACGCAAAAATGCTGCACATCCTCGCACAGAGAGAGCCCGCGTTTCCCGGCAAGTTCGAGATCGATCACGGGCGGGAGGGAGTACGTCAAATCCTTGATCAAGTCCAGGAACGCGAATGCCTGGGTAATGGGCGGGATGTGTGTTCGGTAGAAGTGATAGGGTGCGGCGTGGATCCTGTTTTCAGCAGTGCCGCGCGCGTTGTTTAAAAGCTGTGGATCGGGTGTGATTTTAGTTTGTCCGGGCCAGAACTCGGATGCTTTGTAGAACGCGAACCGAACACCTGAATTTTTGACTGCTCGCCAGTCAATTTCTTTTTGCCAGTGGGAAACATCAATACCAGGGATCATGTGGTTAGTCCTTTCAGATTAAAAAGTATTGGTGTAGAGGGAGCGACACAAGCGGCGCGAGTGGATGCGAGGTTTTCGCCGCTTGTGCGCCCTGCCCGAACAAAGGAGAAAAACGAAAAAGCAAATAAAGGGGTAGGAGCTGCGGTTTGAAAAGTTTTTGATCTGGGCTTCCGGAGGAAGCCTAAAAGCTTTCTATAAGACCCCGTTATTCGAAGCTTGGCGAAGCGGTTTTCAAGCTTTCTATAACGGGTGTTATCGAAAGATTTTCCAACATAGAATTTATACATTTGAGAATAGATTAGAAAAGGGAGAGACCGAGACCCACACAAAAAAGGGAGCACGCTGTACTTAGCGGGCGGTTTTTTGATGTGGGGCGTGATAACGAGGGGCTCTATTTTCGCAGCCGAACCGTAAACGTCTTTGGTCTGGCGGGGAAGGCAAACGAAGCGAACGAAACAAAAAACAGGATGATCAGTTTCAGTGGGCGCCTGTTTTTTGAGAAGTGCAAAGCGGAGCGCGGGCAGGTCTTTTCCCTGGTCAAAAATATATTTCACGTGAAAGTCGGAATTTTTCCGATTTTGGCTGTTAAAGCTTTTAAAAGATTGCTGCTGCTTAAAGCATTTAATTAAAGACTTAAAGATTAAGCAGTAGCAGTAAGTAGAAGAAGAACAAAAAAGTGCGCTCAAAAGTCGGAATTTTTCCGACTTAATTATGGTTAAAAGTCGGAATTTTTCCGATTTTGTTATTTGGGAAAAAGGCGAAAATAGTGAGTTATCCACAGGTTTATCCACAGTTTTTATTGAGTTATCCACAGTTTATCCACAGAACTATACGCATGTTTTAGAATCCTTTATCCAGATCATCGAGCGGGTCGCTTGCCTGAATTACAAATGTAGGAGCTGAGATACTCCAGTCCTCCTGGTCGAGCACCGAGCACATGGCAGCTGAAATTAAAAGATCGTCATGTACGAGCTGGCCAGTGGCGGCGTCCCGTGTACCGTCGGGAACGCCCCACCGGACGCGTTTTTGTGGACCTTCCAAAATCTCGAACTCGCAAAAACCGATCTGCTGCCAGAAAGTTTGATCCTGCGGCTGATAGTCTTTGAAGCGTCCACTGTCGATGATCCCCAAGAAATCCCAGAGCAGATCTGATTTTGTTCTGGTATTAAATTCAAAGGGCAGCACCTTATCCCCCAGGGCTGCGCTGAGGAACGAAGCCATACCTGCACCCACACCAGTGGAATCAACCGCGATAAATCTAACGTCAAATAAATTAGCGATCGCTTTTATATCCCCGTACAATTTGGCGTGTTTTGTTCCGATCCATTCTTTACGAAAAATGACTTTATAGGTTGGCTTATTGATCAAGGGATCGTCAACGGTCGAGAGATCAACCTCAAAAATTGTGAGCGCGGTACTGTCGCGCTTTGGATTTGAAAGCTCGGCGGCGTCTGCTGTTCCGGCGGCGGGATCGGCTATGACTGCTTCATCCTCGCCAGCGAGGTCGAGAGCTGCGGCGTAGAGTTTGTCAGGTTCGGGCTCCACCCGGGCGGCGTGCGCACCCTGCATGAGCGCGCAGCGCTCAGGCGGGAATAAGCCGCCCTCTGCGTCGATCTCCTCGCTGAAATATTGGGTTTTGATCATGGGATGATTGCGTCCCAGGCGGGCCACCTGCCCGGCAACAAACACACCGTAGGCGGGCACTTCTTTAGCGACGTCATCCGCAGTTAAGATAAACACTCTTTTAATACCGTCCTTTTTCTGTGCTTTTGTGGCGGCTCTTAGTTCTCTGGCCAGAAGTGTTCTCGAAGTCCAGGCTGTCCCCCAGAAAACGCGGGTGGCGTTGGTGGATGCTGCCATTGGCGCGATGTCCTTGTCGAATTTCGAGATCATCACATCCTGTGCCTCGTCCACTTCCAAGAGGATTGAAGCGGTCGCCCCCACGATGTTTGAGCGGGGCTGACCGCTGAAAAAATAGATCCTCGCGCTTCCACACCGGAAGATATAGCCTGATTCTTTGGTCCAGATATGTTTTGAGATGTGGTTGGTTGATAGTACGCGTTCGAGCCGGCGCATGGCGTTTAGTGTCTGCGGCTTCCAGGTGGGCGAGATCTTGACCATTTCCCCGGAAGTTGTGAGATAAAACAGAGTTAGCAGGTACGTTTCGAGCTGAGCCTGCAGTTCGTTCTTGCCGGACTGGCGCGGAAACATGATCACGAACGATCGACCTGCTCTGTCCAGGACAGATTTTACGACTGCCTGAGCAACTCCCTTTTGATAGTCCCTGAGTTTGATCTGGCTGCAGCTGTCCACAAAGGTATCCACATCCCGCAGCGCGGAGATAATTAGGTTTTTGATTTGAGAGATATTTGACATTCATTATGCCTTGCCCCCAAGCCAAGCCGCGATTGCGGCAGCGATGAGAGTGAGAGCTGCTTGTCCTGCCTGGATGATCGTTGTACTGGTTTTGTTTGAGATAACCGCGTCGTCAATTTTGCGGATCCGGGTTTCCTGGTCCGCGGTGTTGTTTCGATTGGTCTCGATCTGCAGCTTAATCAGATTTAAGCGTTCTGTTTCTAATTTCTGGTGATGGGTGAGCTCTGAGTTTAGATTTTGAAGCCGGGTTTCGATGCTGTCCTTCAGCCTCAAAAACTGCTCGGTTAATAGTTGTGCTTGAAAGTCGTCCATGTGAGAGCCCCATTTCTGTTAGTGCGCAGATCAACGCGATCCGAAGATCATTTTTTGTTATTGATTCCAAGTTCATTGGCTACAATTCCTATCGATTCTGACAGTGCTTGAAGGACGATATCCGCCCCGCCTTTGCTGCCTGTCATCATTTGTTGGGTGCGCAGAAGTCCGGCAAGCCGGGTGGAAGCTGCGCCGAGGGTTGAGAGAGCTGACTGCCAGTCGTCCAGGGTTTCCGCTTCTTGATCTGCGAGTTCGAACACGCGCCGGACAACGACACGAACCAGGGCGATCTCGTCGTCAAGTGAATCCGTGAGGACCGTTCCGAGATCAGCGATCTCCAGCCCGCGGAAGCGCCGCGAATAAAAGCCGTGCTTAAAAGAGTTCAGGTTGCCCGGTTGGCCGCCCGATTTCCGCTTCACATTCGGTTTCGGCAGCATCTCATATGGCTTCGGTTTCTCAACTAAGTTCGCCATTTTTTCCTTTCCCCATTTCCTTTCCTCCCCCTAACCGGCTGGCCCGGGCGGGCAGAGGGGGCCTCGTATCTGCCCCATTAATCGCTGGGCAGTGCGGCTGCCGCTCCCCGGCCCGGTCATTAGCCCATTTCTATGGCGCCAGCCGGCCGAATAAATCTTGTTAATATCTAGTACGTATGTTCTAGCTGCGAGATACAGAATACCCATTTTTCGCCCCCATTACAACCTGTCAATAGCGGAAGGTTTTTTAAGATTAGGCGCGCATGTATCGCCGGTTTCTAGACCTGATATAATCTTTTGTTATGCAAAAAACCAGTTTAACTTCCCGCCTCACAGCGTTTTTTCGCACACCGCGCGGCACTTTAGCCGGCTTATGGGGTGCCTATTTCCTCTATTGGGGCTCTCTGGCGCCCGTTGTCCCCTTCCTGGGGCTCTACTACGAAAGCATCGGTCTCTCCGGCTCCCAGATCGGTCAGCTCGGCGGCCTGCGCAGCATCATCTCTTTCGTCAGCGCCATCGCGCTGGCTTTCCTCTCGGATGTCCTCCGCCGCCGCAAACTCATCCTCATTATTTGCATCCTGGGTATGATCGCGGCCCTGCTTATTTACCCATCCATGCTCACGTTTGCCACCCTCCTGCCGGTCGTCGCGTTGTATTCAATCTTTCTCTCCCCCGCCATCGCCATCCTCGATGAAGCCACTCTGCGCGCGCTCAACAACCCGCGTGATTACAGCAAAGTGCGTGTGGGCGGTTCCTATGGCTGGGGTATCATCGTTTTCGCCGCCGGCCTCATAATAGCTATTCCCGCTGTCCCCCTCGCCATCATGTTCCCTCTGCACATCTTCTTCCTCGTCTTACTCCTGGCGCTCGTCCTATTTCTGCCGGAAGTAAAACAGATCGGCACGTCAGAAGCCAAAAAGGCCTCCTTCGCGGACGTGTGGGCGCTCCTGCGCCGGCCCGGCTTCGCCCTCTGGATGGGCATCATCTTTCTGTTTGGCGTCACCGAAGCCAGCGTCATTAACTTTCTCTTCTTGCACATCAAAGGCATCGGCGGCAGCGCCGTTATCATGGGGGCTGCCATGACCATCGCCATCGTCGGCGAGATCGCCGGGTTCATGGTCGCCAAGCGCGTCCAGCACAAAGTAGGATCGCGCCGCATGATAGTGATCTCATTCGCCCTGCGCATTGTGTGGTTTGCCGCAGTCGTCTTCATCAAACACCCCCTCCTCATCCTGCCCGTTCAAGTGCTGGGCGGTGCGGGTTTCGCTATGATCGAATCAGGAAGCGTGGCCTATGTCAACGAACGCTCCCCCCACCGTATTGGCACCACCGCCCAGGCCATCCGCAGCGCGGTGCTCATCCGTTTTTCCACGGCTGTTGGCGCCCTCATCAGCGGCCCCCTCTATCAGATCTACGGATCAGCAACCATGTACGCCATCATGGGCATCGCCTCGGCCATTTCACTCGTCTTTGCCCTCATCCTGCGCTCCGTCGAGCGCAAAAGCGGTTCCGGTGCGGCTATCTGATCACATCTTTCGGAACATCATTCTTCCGGTTAACGAGAGGAGTGGCTTAAGTACATTTCTTCATTTTTCTTATATCTCTGCTAAAATTTAATGATCAAATAAAGCAAGGGATCACATGCACATCATCAAAAGATTCTTAAACTGGATCGGTATCCAGCACGCATTCGAGAAGGGACTCCTCGCCCGCATCCTCGTCATTCTCGCGCTCATCTATGCCGTCTTTGGCATCATCTTTGTCCCCTTGCGCATCTTCATGACTCTCCACCCGACCCTCCCGGACGCACACTGGACCGATATGGTCATTGAATCTCTCATACTTATTGCCGGCATCGTCGCCATTTATCTCATCCGCGCGGACAACATGCGCGCCGCCAGCCGCGTCATCCTGGCCAGCATGCTCATCGCTGTCACCATGCAGACCTATTTCTTGGGCGGTCCTGCCAACGATATTTCCGGCTCGATGGGTCTGCTCCTGTTCGCCATCCTCGCTATCCTGATCCTGGATCGTGTCGACCGCTGGGTTGCGGTCGGTCTGGCAGTCGCCATCTTCGTCGTGCTCAACATCATGGCAGCGTCCGGGGTTCTTCCGTCCGTCGTTCAATTGACCCCCATGGGCAAGACCCTCTTCGCCATCTTTGTGTGGATCGCCATCAGCGCCATCATCGCGGTTATCCTCATCGCAGCCATGGGCGCCATCCGCCGCGAACCCTATCTGCTCGACCAGCAGTTCAGTGCGCCCAGAGCGTCAGAAGAGAATGTCACCTTCCTCAGCACCCACGATGCCCTCACCGGGCTCTTCAACCGCCTGTTCTTCGAAACCGAGTTCAGCCGACTCGAAAAAGGCCGCCGCTTTCCCATCAGCATCATCTCAGCCGAGATCAGCGGCTTGCTAGACATCAACAAAGAACACGGCGACAAAGCCGGCGATCAGGTCATTCTGAACGCTGCCCGCTTGCTCGCCAAAGCCCTCAGGCCGGAAGACATCATCGCCCGCTACGGCGGCGACGAGTTCGCCGTTATCCTGCCCACCGTGGACACGGACACAGCGCAGATCATTCTCGCTCGTGTTCAGCAGCAGCTCACCGCTTATAACACGGACCATCCCGCCCAGCCTATTCACGTTTCAATTGGCGTGTCCACCGCGCAGCAGGGAGAATCCCTCCGCGACCACCTCGCCCGCGCCCAAAAACACGCCATTCCCCAACCAACTTAAACAACACATCAATCCTATACACGAAATTATTTCTTCCTTCCCCTTGACCAAGGGGAAGGATTGAGGATGGGGTCTCTTCCCCCCCATACCCGCCAATGCTATAATTCCACCCATACGGAGAGGTGCCGGAGTGGACGAACGGGGCGGTCTCGAAAACCGCTGTAGCCTTTATTGGCTACCGAGGGTTCGAATCCCTCCCTCTCCGCTGCTATTAAGCGGACTTTTGAAGCTTTTGACATCAAAGCAAGATTGTTGAATTCGGTTAAATACCAATTGTTTTACCATTTTCTTATTAAAGTTTTATCCAAATAGTCCACACCATCAGCTTTTGTCGATGTGTATGGCGGATTACACGATATAACGCTTGACATATCACGCAACGCGTGATATTCTATTCACATGATAAAGAGTTTCCGGGATAAGGAGGCTGAAAAAATCTTCAATGATCAAAGGTCCTTGAAGTTGCCCCGGCATATTCAGGGAACAGCTTATCGAAAACTTAGAATTATCCATAATGCCAAAGATATTAGAGATATTATGGCACTACCTGGTAACCGATACGAAGAACTGAAAGGTAACAGAAAAGGCCAATCGAGCGTCAGGATAAATGACAAATATCGAATCTGTTTTTTATGGCACGAAAACGATGCCTATGATGTCGAAATCACAGATTACCGCTAATACCAAAAAATAACCACAACAGGAGGCGATACCGAGATGAATGATAAGAAGACAGGGTCGTTTGGGCCATTGCACCCGGGCGAAGTTTTATCGGAAGAATATTTGAAGCCATTAGGGGTTAGCCAGAATAAATTAGCATTGAATATGCGTGTTCCAGCACAGCGGATCAGCGAAATTGTGAATGGAAAACGGGCGATTACTGCAGATACTGCACTGCGCCTATCCAGGGTCATCGGAACCACACCGGAATTCTGGATGTCCTTGCAGACAGATTATGACCTTCAAGTTGAAGAACAAGCGCACGGTGCTCAAATTGCACAAGAAATCATTCCCATGAATGTGTAGAAATTTGTTGCGAAACATTCGGAAAAAATTCCAGCGACTCAAGATTTATTATTCTGCGGTGTTTTCCAGAGCTAGCTAACAACAGACCCCGGGGTTAGCCATCCACACGAGAGGTGCCGGAGTGAACGAACGGGGCGGTCTCGAAAACCGCTGCAGCCTTTATTGGTTGCCAAGGGTTCGAATCCCTCCCTCTCCACTGTTATTTTTATTTCATTCAAATATATCAAAAATCAATAATTTTTTTAAATTTATGTATTATCATATGTACTTCTGAAAGGGTAATTTTATGGAAGTTGAACAAGTGAAATCCGAATTAATAACTGCTATTTATGATACAGATTCTGATTTTCAAAAACAATTAATTTTAAATCCAAATAAATTATGCGAATGTCCACCAAATCACATAAATTGCATAACTGCAAAAGAATGGATTAAAGCTCAGATTGGAGTATGGCAATTTAATTACGAAAAAAGAGATATAAGAAACCGAGATCTTCATCCCGCAACGTTCCCGATTTCACTCGCAACTCAAATTATTAAATTATTCTCGCATGAAGGCGAGATTATTTTAGATCCATTTAATGGAAGTGGTACAACACAAATTGCTGCCCAAGATCTCAAACGAAATTCTATTGGATTTGATCTTAAGAGGGAATACATAGGCCTCGCGTTTAATAGACTTAAAGATAACAGCTTGCTTAGTAGCACAAATCATTCCATTATCCAAGACGATTCAATAAATATAAATAAATATATTGAAAATGATTCAATAAGCCTTATTTGGACTTCACCTCCATATGCAAACCTATTAAATCGTAAAAGAAAAAATAAATCTAGGCGAGGAGAAGAAAGACAAAACGAACAGTTCGGAAAAATTGAGCAGTATTCTCAAGATCCAAGAGATTTAGGAACAATGTCAATTGACGATTATACAGAAGTTATGGGGAAAATATTTCACAATTTACTCCCTTTATTAAAACCAAAGGGTCATTGTGTTATTAATGTACCAGATATGTGGTGGAAAAATCAACGAATTACAATTCATGTTTCTCTTATTAATGAATTGAGGAAACGTGGATACGAATTAAGGAACACTATAATCTGGGATCGCACAAATATAGTTAATAGAATAGGCATTTTTGGCTGGCCATCAAATTATATAACTATGGGAACTACTTTTGAATATTTGTTAGATTTTTGGAGGCCACCAACTATTTGATTCATGAATATTAATTTATATGAGGGAAAAACAATGGAGACTGTAATGAACCCCAAAAACTGGACACAAAAATGGGGTTTTTTATTTAATCTCAGCAAGCATATTCTGCCTATTCCAATTGTACTCAAATTCGACCGGGGTAAGATAACCTAACGATGAATGGATGCGTTTATGCATATACA
>JAUSPC010000149.1 GCA_030655835.1 Pelolinea sp. | reverse complement strand
GACCCGCCGCTGGCCGTGAAGCACCAGGATATGATCGACGAATTTACCTGACAATGAGCGTTCGATCCATGTGAAAACATCTTCGCGCCCGAAGAACATGCGTGATTCAAGGACGGGCGCCCCCGCGATATAAGGATTGATTTTATCTGACATGATTCCCTCCAAAAATAACCGTATACATTAGATTATATCTATTATTTTTGAAATAACCATGCTGATGAAAAAAAATCCAGAAATACAATTCTTAAGTTAAATTGATATAAAAAAGAGAGAAATTGTTGAATCGAAAATAGCTGATTTATATTTTATGGGAATGACCTGGTTGGGGACCCTTTCAGAATTTTTGCCAGTGATTCCTGGTCAAAATCGGATAATAATTGGATTGTAGATACTGCCTGCAGGGAAGAGTCCATTACATGAATAAGATACCATAATTTAGAAAATCATTTCGTCTGCATTTCAATCGTCTGTTGGAGCCCGGCATGATCTTTCGTAAACTCTTGAAAGGAAATTCCTTTTGGAATGGTTTCCCAACCCTGGCGCAAGCTGGCCGTTCCGCCCTTTTGTTCTATGGAGTGATTGAACACCGCTCGATTGGGAACAACCGCGAAGTCGATCGTACCGAATTTTTCGTGCAAAGCGGCCAATGAACCTGCCAATTGGCTTTTGTCTGGAATAAGGAGGTATTACAATTTATCATTGCTTAAGGAGATACTGCGAATGAAAATAGATCCGTTCATGCTTAAACCGGAATACCGCGAATATGTGTGGGGTGGTAACCGCATCCGACCGGATGCGGACAGGACAGCCGAAGCCTGGCTTGTTTATGAAAGCAATACCATCATTGAAGGTCCTTTAAAGGGAAAGACCTTATTTGAAGCGGTGGAATCGGAGGGGGAAGCTCTCCTGGGAAGAAGTGCGGTTAACCGGACTGGCAAAAGATTCCCGCTGTTGATCAAATTATTGGACTGTGCGGATTGGCTTTCTCTCCAGGTGCATCCAAATAATGCGCAGGCAGAATTTTGGGAAGGTTCTGGAAGTTTTGGAAAAACAGAGGGTTGGTATATCGTGGAAGCGGAAGATAGGGCTCAATTGATGAGCGGATTTAAACCGGGTACAACCCGAGATGAAATTCAGGGTGCAGTTGGTACATCTGCGCTTTTGGATATTGTCGAGAGAAAAGTGGTTGAAAAAGGGAACGCGATACTGATTCCGCCCGGTACCATGCATGCGCTTGGCCCGGGATTGCTGGTATATGAAGTGCAGCAAACCTCTGATATTACCTATCGGGTGTATGACTGGGACCGCCCGATGAAAGCAGGCAGGAAACTACATTTGGAACAGGCGGCAGATGTGCTTGATCCAAATGCAGGAGGGGATTTGTTCTCTTTGGATACAACACAAAGCGCGGAGGAGAAAATTATCACCTGCGAATATTTTGAATTGCGAGTAACCGAGAATAACGATCGTCCTGTGCAGACCCATTCAGACGGAAATTCATTTCACTGCTTAACGATGATCGAAGGCGATGGAATGATCGAAGGAAAAGGATGGCAGCGGAAATTGGAGCGGTTTGAAACGCTCCTTATCCCAGCGTCCTGCGGAAGTTTCCGGATCCAGCCCGGGGCGCATACCTGCCTCGATGCCTTTGTTCCTGAATAATCAAATATCTCGATGCGGTTGACATCGAGATATTAATTGCTAATATCTGAATGTATAGAAAAAAGAACCAACTATATACAAAAAACCACCCGACCAGGTGGTTTTTTGATGTTAAGAATTTTGTGATTATTTATCAATTATCATGCATGTGCCAACCAGACCTGGTCCAGTATGTACAGACAGACCTGGGTTAAAGTCCACAATGGGCATATCTTTGGGGCAATCCAATGCTTCTCTTAACATTCCCTCAAATACCTGAGCCTCTTTTTGAGCACAGACATGGATTATGCACGCTTGTTCGATCAGGTGGCTGCCGACATCCGCCTTGACCAGTTCAACCATCCGCATCCAGGATTTCTTGCGGGTGCGGATTTTCTCAAGCATATCCAACTTCCCGTTTTGAACGGAAAGTATCGGTTTGATATCCAGCATGCCTGCCATTCCAGCAGCGACATGGCTGACGCGTCCGCTCATTGAAAGGTATTTAAGGGTAGAAAGTGCACTATATAGAACGGTATTTTCTCTGATTTTTTCTGCCGCCGTAATCACCTCTTCAACAGATGCGCCCTGCTTGGCAGCTTCTGCGGCAGCCAGCACCATAAACCCCTGTGCCATTGAAAGGGTGTTGGAGTCGATCACACGAATGTCATACTCTTTTAAGTCATCAGCTGCTATTTGCGCGGATTTTATGGTGGCACTCATTTCACCGCTGATCGCAAAATAGATCAATGTGTCTGGTTTTTCCTCTTTGAACACTTTCTTGAAGTATTCAACAAAAATGCCGGGAGTGGGCGCTGCGGTTGTGGGGAGTTTTCCGATCTCATCAATTTTCTTGAATAACTCGACATTGTTGATCGTATGGTCCGTCCTCGAAAAATCTTCATTAAAATTAATCGAGATAGGTACCTGGAGGATGTTGTATATCGCTGCCATTTCTTCTGGCAGGCTGGAATCTGTATCGGTGATAATGGATATTTTTGGCATGATAAGTCCTTTCAAATTGAATAATGCCATTATATTAACATATTTTTATAAGAAAAAACTTTTGGTGAATTAGGCTGTATTATCACTGCATTTCATCAGCAGTTGTGTAAAATACCTGATCAGGTATAGGTATAATAAAAATAAATTAGACGGTCAAATATCTCTAACCACGGAGGAAAAATATTTATTATGAAGAACACAATCTTAAAATTGTTGTTAGTAATTAGTCTGCTGCTTGTATTCGGTTTAGGAATGGGTTTCTTTATGCGATCATTCACCCAGCAGGCGCTTGCGCCAATCACAGATACCACTCAGGCGCTAAAAACACAGGTGGCGCAAATTTTACACCCAACCCCGACCATCCTCCCGGATCCGGTCACAATCATTGACGATGTGCGCTCTCTTGCGCGATTGGAGACGATCCAATATAGCGTTGAAAAGATCATCACAGCGGAAACTGGCCAAGAAGTGTTCGGGCCGCTTTTCGGTGATCGGCTGTTATTTGTCGCTCATGGGATTGTGATCGCAGGAATTGATCTCAACCAGATGGAGACGTCTGATCTGGAGCTAAGAAATGGAATATTGACGGTAAACCTGCCGGAAGCTGAAGTTTTTATAGCCACATTGGATAATGATAAATCCTATGTATATGACCGCCACACTGGTTTATTGACCAAAGGTCAACAGGATCTGGAAACCCTGGCTCGTCAAGCGGCAGAAGATGAGATCTATAACGCTGCTCTGGAGGATGGCATTCTGGAGCAGGCAGCTGAAAATGGAAAAGTGTACCTCACAAAACTATTCGGTACACTTGGATTTGAAAACGTCCTATTTGAATGATCGAAAATAACAGTTTTTCAGCAGAAAAAAGTTTGCTCTATCTTCGTTTACTGAATATACCTCCGCCGTATAAGCTCAGATCTACCATTAATGCGATAATTATCCATACCCAATCCAACCCTCCAAATGAGGGTTTATAAATGAAGGTGTAGGTTAATGTCGTCGCTGGCAGAAAGATCATACCTATAATAGGCATCAGCAAGTTGTTATAAACCAAACTGAAGCGGCTTGGGTTCAGAAGCCACCAGATCAATAGACCGGCTCGCGGTCCTAAAAAGAATAGAGTACTGATCACACAACACATTAATAATTTCTCCTTTTATTTATAATACGAATATCATTAATAAAAGTTTCTTTTAAATATTGTTTTGGATTTTGGTATGATTGAACATAAGAGAATGGGAGGACGAAAGATTTGACCTTTGAGATCGGGTTTGTGCTGGGCATTGTAGGGCTGACGGTCGTTCTTTTTTCTGTTGATAAAGTTTCGCCTGATGTGATCGCGTTGGGGATAATTGTGATCCTCGTTTTGAGTGGCTTACTTCCGTTAGATCGGGCTTTGGCTGGAATTGGAAGTGAAGCGTTTGTTTTGATTTTAGGGCTGCTTGTGATGACAGCAGCTTTGGAAAAAAGCGGAGTAGTTAGCTTCGTGGGAAATTGGATCTTACGCAAAGCTAAATTTAATGATAATCGATTTGTTCTTATTGTCATGCTGGCAGCAGCGGGGCTTAGCGGATTGATGAGCAATACAGCCGCGACCGCATTCTTTCTTCCTGTAGTTATTGGGATGGCAAGAAGTTCGAAAACCTCACGTTCAAAATTATTGATGCCGTTGGCGTTTGCCAGCATCCTGGCAAGTTCTGTCACTTTGATCTCTACGACCACCAATATTGTTGTCAGCGGGATAATGGAAGTTAAAGGGATGATCCCAATAGGGATGTTTGAATTGACGCCGGTTGGACTTCCGATCTTGATTATCGGGATCCTGTATATGTTAACGATAGGTAATAAATTGGTGCCAGACAGGCCGTATGATGAACCATTTTCAGTGGAAACCAGTGTTCGAAATTACCTGACAGAATTGGTTATTCCGAAAGGGTCAAATCTATGTGGTAAGACCCTGGCGCAGGCGGCATTTGGCCGTGATATGGACCTGACGGTTATGCGTATTGAGAAAGTGAACAAATCGTTTTACATGCCTACTGCAACCTCGCTCTTAGAAGCTGGCGATGTGTTGATCGTGGAAGGTGACAGAGACGATCTCTTGAATATCAACAAAAACTCAGATCTAGAGCTGAAACCGCATACTGAAATTTCCAACCAGGAATACCAATCTGAAAATATTGGAATGTTTGAAGTAATTCTATTACCCCGTTCACCATTGATCGGCAGATCATTGAAACAGCTTAATTTTAGACACGCCTTTGGAATGCAGGTTTTAGGAATCAATCGCAGTGGGCGGACAATTCGGCGCAAGATAAGCGAAGTGCGGTTAGCGGTGGGAGACCAATTGCTCCTGCACGGCAACCGTGCGAGTGCTTTGGCCATGGATCAAAGCAAAGTTTTCCGGCTGCTGCATGTGGTCCGTGTTGAAGACCAGCAGCCAAATGCAGCGAAAATATCCGTGTTAATTTTCCTTGGTGTTCTCGTACTGACAGCAGTTAACCTTATATCAGTTCCAATCGCTGCGATTCTGGGGATGCTGCTGGTTTTTATCACAGGGTGCATCACCCCCGAAGAAGCATATCGTATGGTTAATTGGCAGTTGCTTATACTAATTAGTGGAATGTTGGCTTTGGGATTAGCCATCCAGGATACCGGAGCCGCGGTGTATCTATCGGATGTGATCATTAATCTCACTCATGGAATGAGTTCAATATGGCTTTTGGGCGGTTTTTTCCTCCTCAGTATGCTGCTTTCTCAACCCATGTCAAATCAAGCGGCTGCGGTTGTGGTCGTTCCGATCGCCATACAAACAGCCATGCAGCTGGGGTTGAATCCGCGCAGCTTCGCAGTGATGATCGCATTGGGAGCAAGCTGCTCCTTTTTGACGCCGCTTGAACCGTCTTGTATGATGGTTTTTGGTCCAGGGAACTACCGCTTTATGGATTTTGTTAAAGTTGGCTTTCCCCTCACGATCGTAATTTTCATAACAGCATTGATTATGGTTCCGATGCTCTGGCCATTGTAAGCATTTCCTCCAAACAATTAATTCGAGAGAAAAAAATATTAAGAAATGGAATTACGAATAGTTCATTTTAATTTGTTATATTTAACCCTTAATGCTTTATCCCGGTATTTGATAATGGCATAAAATAATTTATTAATACAATTGAAAGTTGGTTAGATGAAAACAGCAGCAATTCTTGGCGCAGGCTTAATGGGCAGTGCGGTTGCCTGGCCGTTGACAGACAACGGATATGAAGTGCATCTGATCGGTACGCACCTGGATGGAGAGATCATACAAAGTAGCAAAAAAGATAGATTTCATCCGCGATTAAAACGAAAGATACCAGCAAAGGTAACACCATATAGTATTGATTATTCTTTAACGATATATAAAAAGAATAACCTATTAGGAAATCTCATTATGCAATTATTGTGCGTTATTAATAAGAAGCGATGTTTTTGAAATTCAGCTCGATTAGTCGTTCAGAACAAAAGTAACTTTCATCAATATTCTGTATTCCGTTATCTCTCCCGCATCATTCAAAAGAACTTCCTGGCTGCTGATCCAGGCAGAGCGAACATTCTGAAGTGTTTTGCTCGCGCGGGCTAACCCTGTTTTTAGGGTGTCATCAAAACTAGTTTTCGAGGAAGATTTTATTTCCGTGACCTTGGCAATAGACATAATTTACCTCCTTTTCATTCTTTTAGTATATGAAAATGTTTGACAATAAGCAAATATCAATGATCAATATACTCGGTTGTTATTTAAGCAAGCTTACAGGAAATCGAATTTCAGTTTGCGGGGCGATATCAGGATTTTCAGTAGGGTCATTCAGGTAATATTCATAAGCAATACCTGAGGGAATATATCCATTTACTTTTACCCATTCGGTCAGCGCATCATATGCCGGTCCAACGGAATCATAACTACCAACATGAATTGTGGAAATATATTTTCCAGCAGGGATAAATGCTGAAATTATTTTATCTTTGGAAGACAGGTTCTTCGATACTGGAAACCCTGCCTCCACATCTAAAGCGCTCTTATCCATGTTGTAATATGCCCCCAACTTCATCCCGCATGTTGTCTCGCCTAATTCCTGCAAATAGGCCATAATGCTGCCCGTATGCAATCCCAAAAAATTCCGGCAATTTTTCAACTGAATTGATCGCTCTTATGGTCAATGTGGGTTGCTGCTCTAAATCTAAAAGTTTTATTGAGTAAGCCATTATATCCTCCAAATAGAACTATTGTACTAATTATAATAAGATTTCTGTTTTTGTCAATTTTAACAATATGATCGCAGTAGCAAATACTTGACCAAGCAATAAAAAACCTCACATAAAAATGATATTCATCAATAAAAACACCTTAAAATTCGGTACTGTGCCAAGAGATTGTATCCACTCCATGGGCCGATTTCGACAGAAGCTTTATCAAGCATAACAGGAATTATATAGCGGATAGAATCATCCACATCAGGTAATTGCTGCTTCAAAACCTGGAAAGGGGTCTGGTAAT
>JAUSPC010000141.1 GCA_030655835.1 Pelolinea sp. | reverse complement strand
CGTATGGACTTCTTTTGTGCCAGTCCTCTACTTATGCTTTCTCGTTCTTTATTCGCTAGTTGTTTGTATTTGTTCTTTTGCATACGAATGATTTTATCTCCTCATCCGTTGCACTAAATTCTTGATTTAACATAATATATGTTTATATTCTTTTTAATGCATATGCGGTATATTAATAAAGAAAATAGAATTATTCAGGAGAAAAAAATGAGATTCGGCGGATGGGAAATAATTATTGTTTTGGTTATTGTCATATTGATCTTCGGGCCAGGGCGGATCACAAAAGTTGCCAGCGAGATGGGAAAGGGTATCAAAGAATTTAAAGATGGCCTTTCTGGAGATGATAGCGGCGAAGAGACAGATAAAAATAATAAAGAATAAAGAATATTTTCTAATAAAATAAATTTATGCAGTTATTAGGAATCGGTCCGCTTGAACTTTTACTGATCGCTGTGATCGCTATCATTGTGCTTGGCCCAAAGGGCATGGTCAATGGGGCGCGCGAAGCTGGGAAGCTGATCCGGAAGGTTATCAAATCGCCAATTTGGACCGAGATCGTGGATACATCACGCGAGATTCGGGAATTTCCTCAAAAATTAGCGCGGGAAGCGGGTATTGAAAAAGATCTGGAAGATCTGCGCAAATCGACACGCGGAACCCTAAACCGTATTCAAGCTCCAGAGATATCTCCCATCGTGAATCAACAAGATGAAGTGACAAAAGAAAAATCAACTCAAAAAAATGGGGAAAAGCAGGAATAGTGACTGAAAAAACCCCATCTCCACCTTCTGAAAGTGTTGAAATGCCTTTTTGGGATCATGTGGAAGAACTTCGTAAGCGTTTATTGGTAGCGCTGATCGCACTCGCGCTGGCAACAGCAGGCAGTTTTTTGTTTGCTGATCAAGTAATCAACCTTCTGGCACGTCCCGTGGGATCAATTGATTCGCTGCAGTCCATTGAAGTGACTGAGAATGTGGCTGTTTTTATGCGCGTGTCTCTGTTGAGTGGCGTGACTATCGCGATGCCGGTCATTTTGTATGAGCTGCTTGCTTTTATAATGCCTGGCTTAAAGATCAAAGAAAAAAAATGGGTGGGCCTTGCGGTCATTTTCGGCACCATACTATTCCTGGCGGGGGCAGCGTTCGCTTATTATGTGATGCTCCCGACTTCCCTGACATTTCTGCTTCAATTTCTGGGGGTTGAAACAAAACCGCGGCTATCTTCATACATTAATTTCATTACTACATTGATCTTCTGGTTGGGAGTTGGCTTTCAATTTCCAATCCTCGTTTTCTCCCTGGCAAAATTACGTATCGTATCTGTTAGATCTCTCGCTAAAGGATGGCGTTATGCCATTGTGGCCATTGCAATCCTGGCAGCCATGATCACACCCACTGTAGACCCGGTAAATATGGCTTTATTGATGGCTCCGTTGTTCCTTTTATACCTGCTAAGCATCTTGTTTGCTTTCTTTGCCACGCGTAAGGATAGGTCAAAGGGATAAAGAACCCTATTAAATTAGTGAGAAAATCCAATTTAGAGGAATTATGAATCAAATTACACAAGAACAACGCGAACAATTACTCATACTGCAGCAGGAAGAGATCAATGGGTATCACACGTATGAAAAGTTGTCTAAAATTATTAAGGACCCTAACAACAGCAGAGTTCTAAAACGAATCTCAGGAGAGGAATTAAAGCATTACCAGCTCTGGAAAGAATATACTCAACAGGAAATTTCCCCAAATAAGTGGAAGATTCGATTTTTCTATTGGATCTCAAGGTTGTTCGGGCTTACCTTTGGGATTCGATTAATGGAATTGGGGGAGGAGAAAGTCCAGCTTGTTTACAAAAAATTATTAGATGTTATTCCAGAAGCAGCTAAAGTTTTAGCTGATGAAGAAAAACATGAGAATGAATTGCTGGATATGATCGATGAGCAGAGTCTCCAATACGCCGGGTCAGTGGTATTAGGGCTAAATGACGCATTAGTGGAATTAACTGGCGCGTTAGCGGGTCTTACATTTGCTTTTAAGGATACAAAAGTGATCGCACTCGCCGGACTTATTACCGGCATTTCCGCATCCTTCTCTATGGCAGCATCTGAATATTTGTCCACAAAATCAGATGAATCTGGGCAAAACCCGGTGCTATCGGCAATTTATACCGGAATCGCTTATATTTTCACCGTTTTCATGTTGATTTTGCCGTTCCTGATCTCTAAAAACTACTATTTCAGCCTGGCCTGGACCATTTTTCATGCGATCTTGATCATCGCGGTTTTCAATTATTATATATCTGTCGCGCGCGGCTATAACTTTCGTAAACGCTTTTTAGAAATGGTCTCTATCAGCCTAGGGGTGGCTTTGTTCTCATTTGTTGTCGGAAATATTATTAGCAAATGGATCGGGGTATAAATTAAGCATTAATAAAATAATTGTTAATAATTAGATTACCAGATGTATTAGAATTTCCCGTGTTCAAAATAGAAAAATATCATTTAATCCAGAAATGTTTTAGCAAAAGCAATAAACGCCTGCACATCCGCGAAGTTGCTTACCAAACCAACTGAAACACGAACTGCACCGGTCGCTTTTGGATCAATACACTGCTGAAAATCAATATCTGTTAACCGATCAGAATAAAGCGGTCGGGAGAAACAAGAAGCCAATTCATCAGTTGAAATATCCAAAGCGATCTCCCCTGCACCAGGATTACAGAAAAAACCCATGCGGATTGAAATATTGCGTTTGTTTGCTTCTTTCTCTAAAAGATCCTTGCGGATCAATTCCCCGCTGGTATCGATAAAATTTAAGGTTATCGTTCCGCCGCGGTCATTTGTCGTCAGCGGGCCATACATCTTGACCAAAGGGGTACCATTGGTATGTTTTAATGCAATTAATTCCTCCAAGAGCCAACCAGTCAGGCTGATCACACGGGTATGGATCTTTTCCATATCAATCGATTGCAGGTGGCGCAATCCAATCTCAACAGCTGGAATATTAAGATAATCAACCGTTCCGTCTTCAAAGCAGGCGGGTGCATCCGCTGGATAATATTTCTTTCCCCGTACGGATGTGACGGTCGTTGTTCCGCCAGCAAACCAGGCGCGGTGCAGTTTATTGATCGCGGCCTTACGCGCTAAAAGCGCGCCAACACCTGTTGGATAACCAAACATCTTATAAAAGGAAAGAGGGACAAAATCAGGTTTCCATTTAGAGAGGTTTAAAGTATTTGTAGGTGTGAAGGCGGCAGCGTCAAGGATAACATGCCACCCTAAAGCCTGCGCTTTCTCGATCCATCCCAGCGGGTGTTGAACACCTGAGAAGTTTGATTGGGCGGGATATGCGAATAGGTTATAACACCCGCGCTCAGTAGATCCTAATTCTTCAAATAAGGCGGATTCATCCACGCGCAGGTCAGGCAGGACCACAGGAATATATTGGACATTTGCTCCTTTCGCGTTGGCGTATTCCCGGATACCGTTCACAGAGTTGTGATTGTCGAAAATGAGCACATAGCGGCATCCATCTCCGAAAGGGTAGGATTCTCCCACAATTTTTAAAGCACCGCTGGCGTTTTGTGTGAAAATGCATACATATTCTTCAGGTGACGCGTTGAAATAATCAAGCACATACCGGCGCGCGCTTTCCACTAATTTGGTAGCGTGATGGGATGTGGGGCTGTATGAGTGCGGGTTTCCGAACACATTTTTGCTGAGCAGATCGTGGTGGGCTTTTAATTGCGAACTGGCAAATAATCCACCGCCAGTATAATCCAGATAAATATGACCTTCAGAATCCAGTATCTGATACTCTTTTTTTCTTAAAAGATCTATCGCTGTTGTGCCTTTATAACCAGGATATTTTTCTAAAAATTGAGAAAATGCATTAAATGACATGGGATAATTAAATCACATTAAAGGAAAGTTACAAAATATTTAGGTATTATTTTCGCCGGAATAAGTTATATACTTTGTTTTTCCCTGTTTTTCGTCCACCACCAAACTCCAATAGAAACCAGGACTAGACCTAATATACCTACAGCACCCACTTCAATTCCATAGGATTTGCCAACTGCCCATTTAGGTCCAGTTACATTTGTCACAAACCCGAAGAGCGTATCACCGCGGTGGGCACCGGTGAGGTTGAAGATGTCATTTTGAAAGAGATTCCAGGCAAAGTGCAAACCCGTTGGCAGCCACAGATTACCACTTTTCAGATACGCCCATCCCAGCATGACCCCTGGCAGCGCCAGAAAAGGAATGAATTGCAGCCAATTGGTCTCTTTTGCTCCCGCAGCGGCAATTTGCGAGGCGCCAAAGATGATCGCGGAAATGAATAATGCACCGCGTTCGTCCCAGGATTCTTTGATCCCTTCTAAAAGCAGTCCTCGATATAAGACTTCTTCTCCAACCACCGCAGTCAGATTAATGAGTATAGATAACCACATCACTCTTAACCAATTATCCACCGCTGCCCCTTCAAGCATTAACCCGCTTACACGGATCCACCCGAAAGCAAGTTCAACCAGGAAAACGATCAGCATTGCAATCGCAGAAATACCTATCCCCGCGAACAGATCTTTGTACCAATATTTTACACGCGGGTAAATTCGGTTTGAATCGGGATCTTTTAGAATTGATCGAATGACAGGTGTGGTGATCAAAAGGATCATGGCAATCATCCCTATTCGCGAGACGGTGCTGCCGACAAACACGCTCAGGTTATCGCTGGCGTTGATCAGCCTCATCAGGTAATCGATCCCGACATCAAAAACGGCAACTGCCAGCTGGACAGCGGCAAACACCAGTGCGAACACACCGATCACTTTCCAGATCTGCAAGCCGCCATCCGTGTTCTTTACTTGTTCTTTTTTAACCATTGTTGTTACTCCGATTTTGTGATGCCTACTTTCCAATAATGATATTTTAGTCCACAAATTTTAAAAGGTGATTCCTTCAAGTTTAAACAATTAGTTTTATCCAGGGTTTGGTATTCGGATATGTTGTTTTTAAATAAGAGTTAGTATATACTAATATAAAATTAGGATAGATATATTATCAGAGGTAAAGATGGACTTATCCCATTTATCTGAAAAAGAAAAGAAGCTGGTGCGAAGCTGGATTATCCAAAGTGCTCTTTTTCTGATCATCTATTTGCCAATATTATTCCTCATAGCTGGTGATTGGATCTGGAGGTGGGGATGGGTATTCTATATCCTTCTGGCTCTATTCTTATCCGCTCACCCACTATTATTAATCCCCATCAACCCCCAACTGCTGGCTGAACGTGCCCGCGGTACTCAAACTGAAGGTACCAAACACTGGGATCGCGTTCTGACTATGGTCGGTGTGGGCCTGCTGCCGTTTGGAAGCCAGCTGATTGGTGCGCTTGACCATCGCTTCAGTTGGACAATAAATCTGCCTGTCAAACATCAGATAATCGGAGCAATTGTAACCAGTATAGGATATGTGATTTTTCTTTGGGCTATGGTTTCGAATGCTTTTTTTACGGAAGGTGTCCGCATCCAAACAGAGCGTGGTCATACAGTGTGTGAGGCGGGCCCTTATAAATTTGTTCGCCATCCCGGCTATGTCGGTTCGATCCTATCTATTTTAGGAACTCCTTTCATTCTTGGATCGTACTGGGCGCTAATCCCGGCTGTTGCCGGCAGTGTGGCTATTTTCATTCGGACTGCTCTTGAAGACCGTACTCTTCAAATTGAATTGGAAGGATATACATTATATGCGGCGAGGGTTAAATACAAATTGATACCGGGTATTTTTTAGAAAAAGGAGGAGTTATGCAATTTATTCCGAATTTAGAGCTTGGGTGGCTGAATGGTTGGATGCCGTTGGCTTTTTTTTATACTTTGTTTGGATTGTTCTTGCTGAGCTGTCCAAAACGGATCGTTAAGAAACTGTACAGTGTTCACGGGTGGACTAAACGCGAATATATTCTTTCTGCAGTTGGGAAGCCGTTTGCTATCGGATGCCTGATAGTGGTGATCCTCTCCCCGCTTAAAATTGGATCTACCACTTTTTGGATTGGTATGGTACTTTATGCGCTAGGTTGTATTACCATGTTTATCGCGCTATTTGAGTATCGGGCAACACCTGCGGACAAGCCAGTTTGTACAGGTATTTATCAGTATTCACGCAATCCACAGTGGGTTGGGCTGGCGTTGATGTTCCTTGGTACCGCTGTCGCCTGCGGGAACGGGTTGGCTGTGCTGTTGTTTATCTGCGGTTTGGTTTTATATCATTTCCGCATACAGGGTGAAGAAAAGGCCTGCCTTGCAGCTTATGGGAAACCGTATCAGGAGTATCTAAACGCGGTCCGCCGTTATTTCTAAAATTATTCTTTTTTGTCAAATGCGTCGAGTACCTGATTGAATATCTTTTCGCCATCAACCATCCCATAGGCGATCGTGTCTATATCCTGGACGATCACACCATAAGGTTCAGCCTGTTGGATGATTCCGCGTTTTTTAAAGCGCACTTGCGGAGCAACCAGGATCACATCCATCGTGTCTTTTGCGTAATCCCAAAGCGACATTGTGGTGGCATCAACGGCTTTTAATTCCATCTGCCGACCAGAGGCAGCGGCGGCCTGCCGAATCTTTTCCTCCAGTAAACTGGATGACATTCCTGCCGCACAAACCAGCACTACTTTGATCGTTTTTTCAGACATGTTCTTCCCTTCCTGCATTTGATTGAGTAAGTATTAGAGTATACCAAAATCTTCGGTAATAATTATGACTATTGGTGATAAATGCTTGGTTATTTGCCCTTTCTGACTGGTAAAATTGCCGGATATTATTGTTCACCTTAAAAAAATGGATGAAATACATCAATACTGTGTCCTGAGTTTATGCTGGACACTGTTACTGGTGTCATAAATATTTATAAAGATAAAACAGGATAAAACATACAATGGCCTATAATCAGTTGAAGATCAAAGAAGTCAAGAATCTAAGAGAGTTAAAGGCTTTTGTTAATTATCCTTTTTCACTTTATAAAGACAGCCCTTATTGGGTACCGGCTCTGCGTTCGGATGATCTGAATACATTTCGCAGTGATAAAAACCCTGCTTTTGAATTCTGTAGGGCAAAATATTGGCTGGCTTATAAGCAGGGAAAAGTTGTTGGTCGAGTGGCCGGCATTATCAACCAGCGCCATATTGATAAATGGGAACAGCGCTATGCCCGCTTTGGTTGGATCGATTTCATTGATGACGCGGAGGTATCCTCTGCGTTATTAAGAACGGTTGAGGGCTGGGCGCTCGAAAATGGATTGGAGGCGGTACATGGTCCGCTTGGGTTCACCGACCTGGACCGCGAAGGGATGCTGGTTGAGGGGTTTAATGAACTTGGTACTCTGGCAACTTTTTATAACTATGCTTATTATCCAAAACATATGCAAACTGCTGGTTATGTAAAGGATACAGACTGGGTAGAATACGAGATCCAGATGCCTGAAGAACCAGATGAGAAGATCACCCGATTGGCAGAGACATTACTGCGCCGGTATGATCTGCGCTTATTAACATTCAAGAAGAAAAAAGATATGCTGCGGTACGCGAACGCGGTGTTTGATCTGCTGGATGAAGCATACAGCCATTTATACGGCGTAACACCGCTCACGCGGCGGCAGGTGGATGCGTATATCAAGCAATATTTTGGGTTTATTTCCCCTGATTTCTTGCCAGTAGTGGTTGATGCGCAGGATAATTTAATTGCCTTCGGCATTACGCTGCCCTCACTTTCTCAAGCTCTGCGAAAGGCAAAGGGGAGGTTGTTTCCGACGGGTTTTATCCATTTGCTGCGCGCGCTCGCGAAAAACGATAAGGGGGATCTCTACCTGGTCGCGGTGAAGCACGAATACCAGGGCAAAGGAGTGAACGCTATCTTGATCAAACGGTTGCTTGAAGTATTCAATTCTTTCGGTATCCGTTCCGTAGAATCAAACCCAGAACTGGAAAATAACCTGAATGTGCGGACGCAGTGGAAACATTTTGACCACCGTCAGCATAAAAGACGGCGGATTTTTATAAAACACATGCTTTAATTTCTGTTCTCAATTAAACAATTGTCAAATGCAAACCACGTTTATTTAAGAAATTTGAGTCTTGCAATTTTCAGAAAAAGTCTTAAACTATTACACGCGGATATCACCTCGATCTTCAAGCTCTCTTATCTTGCAGGTTGGAACTGATATCTAATTATTAATTAAGGAGAGAAATTATGCCGCATAAACAAAATCAATCTGAAGACGTGGGGGAAGATCTCGCCCTGGGGTTTCGGACGCGCATCGGCGTAAGGCTTTTTCTAGTCTACGCTCTGGTGTATGGGATCTTTGTAGGTATTAACCTTGTTTCACCGCTGCTGATGGAAACTATTGTCTTGTTTGGTATGAATCTCGCAGAAACTTATGGGATTGGATTAATACTCTTCGCGGTTCTACTCGCTCTGATATATAACCATATGTGCGCGAAAAAAGAATTTGCGCTCAGCCAGGCAGTTTCAATAAAAGAGGATGCATAATGGCAATCACTATTTTCTTATTCTTCGTACTTATTGTGATTGGCTTGTCGTTTTATCTATCTTCCCGGGCAAAAAGCGCCAGCGGTTACTTCGCAGCAGGCGGAAAGATCCATTGGGCAGTAAATGGAATCGCATTCGCCGGTGACTATTTATCGGCTGCATCATTCCTGGGTATCTGCGGCATGATCGCTACTGCAGGATATGATGGTTTCCTTTATTCTATTGGTTATTTGTCTGGATGGATCGTGGCCTTATTTATTGTGGCCGAACCAATGAAGAAATTGGGAAAATACACATTTACTGACGCTTTGGATGCAAAATTTGATTCACGCGGCATAAAATTAATGGCTGCGATAAGTACCCTGATCGTTTCCATTTTCTATCTGATACCCCAGATGGTTGGAGCGGGTGTGCTAGTCCAGCCACTCCTTGGCATCCCCCAATCCTGGGGAGTTATTATAGTAGGCGCGATCGTGATCACGATCGTTGCCACTGCAGGTATGGCATCCACGACGTATGTACAGTTCATAAAAGGTGCTCTGCTGGTAGTATTTTCATTAATCTTGGTTGTTGCCGTTTTGATGAACGGTCTATCAACCACACCTGATCAGCATGGAACAGTCCCATTTCATGACCTGGCCACTCTGACGATTGATCAAAAAGATGGCCAATGGCTGGTTTCAGATAATGCGTATTCATATCAGGAATCGATCGAAGACCATGGAGTAACTTTTAGTCGGTTGACAATGGATGGCGTGGATTCATGGTGGGAACAAGTATCGTCGGAAAATGGCGAGATCCAGCTTGAAGAAACACAGTGGGAAGTCGTCGAGCAGGATGGTACTAAATGGGTTAATGGCGCTCCTGCATCAGTAGATAACCAGATCTTTCAGGTTGGCAATCTTGAGGTTATAGATGGAAAAGAAGGCGCGCAAGCTGCCACAGGCGCTCTTAATCCCTTCCGGTTTCTCGCACTGTTGAATGATCCGGATACACAGGTGCGGCGCTGGAGTTCGGTCAATCTTACTGATGGAAATGGTAAAGCAGTAAAAGTGTATTACTCCTTCCTTACCCCCGGAAACAAAGTTCTGCGGCCGGGATTGAAATTTAAAGTTGAAGGCACGTTCGCCCAGAAATTAGACTTTGCATCGCTTATGCTGGCGCTTTTCTGCGGAACTGCAGCTCTACCGCATATTCTCATTCGTTACTATACTGTACCGAATCGGGCTGCTGTACGGAAGTCCACTATTGTTGCTATTGCAGTCATCGGATTATTCTATATATTGACTCTCTTCATGGGTCTCGGCGCGATGACCAGCGCAGTAATAAACCCGTTGGATAACAACATGTCTGCGCCGCTGTTGGCACGTTCATTCAGCGAGTTCCTATTCGCGGTCATATCCGCGATCGCTTTTGCGACGGTTCTTGGAACCGTCAGTGGTTTGATCATCGCTGCATCCGGGGCAGTCGCGCATGATCTAATGGATAGATTTGGACAAATGAAAATGACCGAGGAAACAAAAGTTCGGTCCGGTAAGATTGCCGCAGTTGTGGTTGGAGTTATCGCGATCATGCTGGGTATTCTTTTCCAGGGTATGAACGTGTCTTTCCTGGTGGGTTTGGCTTTCGCGGTGGCGGCTTCAGCAAATTTACCTGCGATCATAATGGTCTTGTTTTGGAAAAAGACCACTGCTCGCGGTGTAACCGCTTCCATCATTGTTGGAATCTTGGCGGCGGTAGGACTGATCCTGCTATCACCTGAAATGTTTACACGGTATGGTCTGGATCCCGCGACTGCACCGATCCCAATCAACAATCCGGGTATCATCTCAATCCCGCTTAGTTTCATTACTCTCGTGACCGTCTCTCTGCTATCAAAAAAAGTACAAGCAAAGCAAGCATAATATTTTATTAAGGTAAAAAAGCGCTCCTATGTTGGGGCGCTTTTTCTTTTATATTAAATATCGGTATGGAAGGCATTATTAAATGTACTTAGTGATTTGGCATAAATATTAATCCCACTGGTAAAATTGACCAAATGATAAAGAAATTAATCTTGATCCTAATGATTGTGTGTTTCTTGTTAGGGTGCACTTCAGAACCGGTTACGGATTTTGTGGCTCCTGTAGATGACAGTGCACAGGCACAACCATACGTAAATGCGACCCAAACCGCTGTGATCGAAGGGTCAGTGTACCCAAATCCAACGGTTGCACCAACGGAGGACACCCACCTAACACCGGAAAATTGGCAGGAATGGCCTGTTATCCCTGATGTGACAGAAACTGCTCGAGAGATCTACCGAATGAGTATTGCCATGGGTAATGATCCAAAGGCGTTTTCCAAAGTGGGTGACTGCCAGAATGTGAAGCAGTCCTTTTTGGGCTTTTTTGACCATCCGGGTAAATATGAGGGTTTGTCTGGGATTGAAAACCTGGGGGACACAATTGAGAATTTTCAGGGATATTTTGATCGTGACGGCCAATCTACTCAATATGGTTTCAACGCCGCTGCTGTGCTTTCTCCGCTAATGGCTGACCCGGACATTTGTCTTCCAGATGAAACGCCTCTGGAGTGCGAGCTCAGGATCACCCGCCCAACCTTCGTATTAATTAGCCTGGAATTCTGGTTTGCAGGCCGTACATCAGAAGTATATGAACGCTATATGCGCAAGATCATCGAATACACGATGGCTAAGGGTGCAGTCCCGATCCTGGCAACAAAAGCAGATAATATTGAAAAAGACCATTCTCTGAATCTTTCCACAGCGCAGCTTGCCTATGAGTATGATATCCCTTTATGGAACTGGTGGGCGGCAGCTCAATCTTTGGGAGATAAAGGGATCGATCCTGATCGGGATGGATTCCATATTAGTGTGGAAGCCTGGAATATCCGCAGTAAGACTTTTCTGCAAACGCTGGATCACTTGTGGAAGGGTTTACGCGATATCAATTGAGAAATAGATCTCTCTCATGTAGCTGAAAAGGTTATCTGATCTCTTCGATCGAGAAATTACTGAATATTATTGCGTCAGAATAGGGGGCTCCCCCGGTTTTAGTGAATAAACCTGACCGTCCAAACCGAATTCCGTAGCGGTTGTCTTCGAAGGATTCTACCTGAATATCGTTGATATATAGTGAGATCGTATCTCCGATGCAATCCAGGCAAATGGCATTATCAGACCTACCTTCCTGAATACCTTCAATTTGATCATGCGCTAACAGAGCGAACGGGCGCTGAATGGTGTCGCGAAAGATGGTATAGGTAGCATCAGCACGCAGGACTGCCATATACATCCCATCCA
This sequence comes from Pelolinea sp., assembly GCA_030655835.1. Lineage (GTDB taxonomy): Bacteria > Chloroflexota > Anaerolineae > Anaerolineales > Anaerolineaceae > Pelolinea. The sequence goes on along the minus strand of JAUSPC010000141.1, from coordinate 15,437 downwards.
AACTGGATCGGCAAACCACTCCGGCGTATTGAGTCGCTTTTACGTTTGGGTTAAATTCCATATTCACAAATGCCCTGACGGATACATCAGCCAAAGATAGTCCTGACTTGGCAGCATAATACCCGTACGGGATCACTGGAGAAAAATGAAAACCATCCTCTTCAAAATCACTAAATGCGCCGCTGAGACCCATTTCGGAGAAAGTGCCATTATCTCTGGTGAGGTCATCGATTAGAATGAAAGATTGCATTTCTGGTCTGTTGGGTGATAATTCTGCCGCCGACAAGTTCTCAAGAAGGAGGGTCCCGAACTCCTGATCCCAGCTGGACGCTGCAAAAAAACCCAATGTTTTAATACCATCCTGTGTTCCGAAGGGCGAACGACCGATCAGAACATCATTGCCAAACAGGTCACAGCCTTCCAGCTTGCAGACCAGACGAAAATTATTTTTACGTCCGGCAGAATTGAGCGCGGGTGCGTAGGTTTTATTAAATGAGTTTTCTAATTCAACTTTATCTGAGGTGTTCCACTCTTCAAAGTTGAAATATTGCCCTTCCAATCGTATCGCATAGGATTTTCCGCTTTTGGTTGTGAAGTAGAACCCAAATTGGTTTTGGTCCAGTCTATTCTTTTGAGCGGGTTGGGAAATAACTTCTGCGGATAAAGTAAAACCATTCGAAGTAATGGGGATTTCCCTTCGCAGCATACTGTCGGTTTTACGCCTGCCCGGGGATTGGAAAACGGACAAACCGTTTTCAGAGCAGGTAACTGTAAAAGGACTACCGGCGGGTTCATTGGCACAAAAAACGGTATCCGAAGAAAAATCCATTGGCGGGATCAATAAAGTGGTCTCGGTAGAAATTGGAAAAACTTCCACTTCCGCGGGTTGAGTGGCGGCGCTTTCTATTGGTTCGACGGTTATCACGGGCTCGGATAACGATTCTAGATCTGTGGGAGTGCACCCACAAAAAAACCCAAACCCAATGAATATGAAAAGAAAGGACAAAACCCATTTATTCATAATGAAATTATAAACGGATGATGGAAAAGGTGCTTAGAAATCTGCTCGCAATTTTCTCATCAATCCGCCTGCCTTGAAATAAGCCAATTCAAGCGGTGTGTCAATTCGTATTGATGCTGTAAACGAATCGTTTTTACCGTCTTTTCTTATGACTGAAACAATTATTGTCCCATTGGGTGCCTCAATGTCTGCAATTCCTTTGATCGTGAACGTCTCAAATCCTGTTAAACCAAGGGATTGGGCATTGTCATGTTCAGAAAACTGGAGCGGAAGAATACCCATGCAAACCAGGTTTGTGCGATGGATCCTTTCGAAGGATTCTGCAATGACGGCTTGTACACCCAGTAAATAGGTACCTTTCGCTGCCCAGTCTCTGCTGGACCCTGTGCCGTACGCTTTTCCAGCGATGATGATAAGCGGTGTATTCTCCTCCATGTACCGCTGAGCCGCATCATAGATAGAAAGCACATCCCCGCTGGGAATATGGGTAGTAAAACCGCCATCCTTCCCTTTTGACAAAACATTGTTCATGCGCGGGTTGCTGAAAGTTCCTCTTGCCATTACTTCATGATTGCCGCGCCGAGCGCCAAAAGAAATAAAATTTTCTGCCTGAATCCCATTTTGCATGAGATATTCTGCAGCCGGGTTATCCTGAGTGATGCGTCCAGCTGGGGAAATGTGGTCAGTTGTGATCGAATCACCTAACAATGCTAAAGCATAAGCGTTGTGAATATCACACAATCCACCCGCTTCACCAAATCCTTTGAATAGGAAGTCCGGTTCTTTTATGAGTGATGAGTTTTCATCCCAATTAAAAACAACGCTTTTAGGGGTTTCCATCGCGTTCCAACATTTGTTTCCGCTGTAAATATCTGTGTAATTATTTGTGTATAGATCACTGCTGACAACTTCCTTGATAAGTTTTCCAACCTCATCTTTTGAAGGATAAATATCCTTAAGAAACACCGGTCTGTTTTCTGAGTCAAGGCCAATGGGTGTATTTTCAAAATCAAAATTCATTGTGCCTGCTAACGCGTAAGCGACAACCAAAGGGGGTGAAGCCAGGAAATTCGCCTGAGTTATTGGATGGATGCGGCCCTCGAAATTTCGGTTTCCTGATAAAATAGATGCTGCAACCAGGTTGTTCTCATGGACTGCTTTTACCAGAATTGGGTTAATTGGACCGGAATTTCCAATGCAGGTTGTGCATCCGTAACCAACTATATTGAATCCCAACCTGTCCAGTCCGGACATCAATCTGGCATTATTTAAATAGGTTTCAACTACGCGTGATCCTGGGGCGAAGCTGGTTTTAACCCAGGGTTTGCACCGCAGACCTTTCTCGGCGGCACGTTTAGCTAACAGCGCGGCGGTGATGATCACTGAAGGATCGGATGTGTTTGTGCAGGAGGTAATGGCGGCGATCAGGACCACACCATGCAAGATCTGGTATTTCTCTCCGTCAAGTTTAACTTCCGCATGATCAGAAATGTTGCCTTTGGAGATCCCAAAACCACGCAGTCCTTTTTCCGCATTAAGGGATTTGTAAAATTCCTGCTTTGCGGTGGAAAAAGTGAAGACATCTTGCGGGCGTTTTGGTCCGGAAAGCATAGGTACGACCGCGCCCAGATCAAAATCGAGTGTTTGTGAATATTCGACCCGTGTGTCTTCTTCGTTGTGAAAAATGTTTTGAGCCTGAAAAAAATTTTTAACCAACTGTGAATGTTCAAGTGAGCGTCCAGTTCGTTGGAGGTAGGAAATGGTCTGCTCATCCACCGGAAAATAGGTCATAGTTGCCCCGGATTCGGGTGACATATTAGAGATCATTGCGCGGGTTTCAACCGGGAGTTCCGAAACACTTTCCCCAAAGACCTCCACGAATTTACCGACAACACCCAAATTTCTCAGTTTTGCGGTCAAGGTGAGGGTGAGGTCTGTGGGGGTCGCATTTTCAGGCAGCGAGCCTTTCAAATTGACACCTACTACATCGGGGAGAGAAAACTCGGATGGATATTCCAGCATGGCAGCCAGCGCTTCAATCCCGCCAACACCCCAACCTATCACACCCAACCCGTTGATCATCGTGGTATGAGAATCGGTGCCTAAGACGGTATCAGGGTAGATCCAACGATCTCCGCCTGGTAGTTCTCTGATAAATGCTACCTGGCTGAGATGCTCGAGATTTACCTGGTGGCAGATCCCCAGGCCAGGTGGAAGTACCTGCAGATCATCATATGTATTCTGGCTCCATTTGAGAAATTGATAGCGCTCAAAATTCTGATCGAATTCCAGCTCTTCGTTTATCAGACGTGCCTCCGGGCATCCGTGTGCTTGTACTTGGAGAGAATGATCGATCACGAGGTTTGAAGGTGTGCGTGGATTGACAAGGCGGGGGTCTTTTCCGTCCCGCCGAACGGCTGCGCGCAGAGCAGTAAGATCATTCAACACAGGAAGGCCTGTAAAGTCCTGCATCAATATACGTGCGGGAAGAAAAGGCACTGCGGCGCGGCTGGTGCTTGGCTCCGCACTCCATTCAAGGATAGACAAAGCATGATCTTCAGAGAACCCCATTTTATTTATATTTCTTAAACTGTTCTCCAAGAGTACACGTATGGAGTAAGGAAGATGAGAAATGTCTTTATTGGAATTATGGCTGAATTTAACCAAGTCAAAATACTGGTAGGATTTTCCTTTGTAGATCAAAGTCGATTGAAGATTGTTACTATTTTGTGCCATCATGCCTCTTTAATTTCTAATGAATGAAATGACCTGGTCAGCGAATTCTTTAGTACCGAGGATGGAGGCTCCTTCAATTTGTTCTGCGAGATCAAAGGTAACTTTCTTTTTGCGGATCGTTTCCGTTAGTCCTGCGCGGATCAAGTCCGCTGCTTCTGTCCACCCAATAAAACGCAGCATCATTTCTCCTGAAAGGATCAAGGAACTTGGATTGGCTTTATTCAATCCAGTCAGGTTTTCCGCAGATCCGTGATTTGCTTCAAATAACGCGGTCCCAGTTTGTGGATTAATATTTGCGCCAGGAGAGATGCCTACACCCCCTGCCAGCGCAGCTGCTGCATCTGAAAGGAAGTCGCCATTCAGATTGGTCGTGGCGATCACATCAAAGTTTTGTGGTTTTGTGATTAACTGTTCGAACACCACATCCGCGATCACATCATCCACCCAGATCTTTCCGCCAGCAAGCAGTTCTGATTTTTGCTTTTCTGCTGCCAGAAGTCCAATTTCATTGACCATTATTTGGAATTGCCGTCGGGTGAAGGTGGTTGAAGTGAAATTATTTTCAACTTCTTTGTAACCCCATTCGAGGAAAGCGCCTTCAGTATATTTCATGATGTTCCCTTTATGAACAAGGGTAACCCGTTTGCGTTTATTTTCAACAGCCCAATCTACAGCTGCATGTACAATCCGCTGGCTGTTTGGTTTAGAGATCGGTTTAATACCAATGCCGCACTGCTTTGGGTAGGGGAGTCTGGCGTAGTCTTCGGGAAGTGCCTGTTTGTACGCGTCCATCCACTTTGTATGTTCAAGGGTGCCGACTTGATATTCAATGCCAGTATACAGATCTTCAGTGTTTTCCCGGAAGATGATGATATTTATCCCTTGAGGAGATCTATGGGGGGAGGGAAGTCCATCAATCCAACGCACCGGCCGCAAGCAAACGTAAAGGTCTAGCATCTGGCGCAGAGAAACGTTTAATGATCGCATTCCGCCGCCGATCGGTGTGGTTAGCGGGCCTTTGATTGACACTTTGTACCGCCTGATCGCTTCTAAGGTTGATGCCGGAAGCCATTCACCTGTTTCATCGAAGGCGATCTGACCTGCTTTTAAAATTTTCCACTCAACGAGGTTGGGATCTCTATATGCTTTCAGGACAGCCGCATCGATGACTTTCCGGGCAACTTCCATTATTTCTGGACCGATCCCGTCGCCGGGAATATAAGGAATGATCCTTGATGTTGGTTTTGTGTTCATGTATTCCTTCCTGGTGCGTTGAATTGGATAATTTTAACATTTTACAAATGACTTTTGGCGCTTGACAGTTTATTATTTCCGGGTAAAATAATATCATAATTAATGGGACACTGTACCAATGTATGGGACACTATGGTTGAGAATAAAATACAAACATTAGAACGCGCGGTTGTAATTCTGAATTGTTTCAGTCTTGATAAACCGTCGTTGGGTGTTCGGGAAGTGGCGCGCCAGACCAATTTGTCTCCAAGCACGGTTGGGCGCATGATGGGTTATATGAAAGACCAAGGTATTCTCAATCAAGATCCTGAGACATTTCAATATATGATGGGGTCGAAAGTGCTAGAATGGGCTGGAATTTATAATTTGACCAACGATGTCCGCACTCTATCTCTCCCGGTAATGGTGCGTCTGCAAGAACAAACGCGTGAAACGATCAGTTTATATGTTTTAGAGGACAATGAGCGTGTTTGTGTGGAACGATTGGAAAGTCCCGAGACTGTTCGGATCGTCGCGCGGATTGGCAGGAGAATTCCGCTATACGCGGGATCAGCGGGTAAGGTATTTCTGGCCTTCTTACCGGAAAATCAGCGGGAAGATATACTTCGCGAAATTGACTTAATTCCAATGACTGAGCGAACGATCACTGATCTGGAAGTGCTTCGTGCTGATCTGGATCAAATACGGAAATTAGGTTACGCGGTCAGTAAAGGCGAATGGATCATTGACGCATCGGGCGTTGCCGCGCCGATCTTCGATCAAATGAGCCGGATAACCGCTGCGATGACCATCTCTGGCCCCGCGCAACGATTTACAGATTCAACAATCAAAGAGATTGCCATTTTATTACTTAAGGAAGTAAAACAAATTTCTTTTGAATTAGGGTATTACCCGCGCTAATGCGCGCATCTCAAAGTTGGAGAGGAAACAACAATGTGGCTGCAGGATAAACTAGAAAAAAAGATCGTCGAACAACGTGCTCGAATTAAGGGTATTGTTGAACAGTACAGCGATCAGAAAATCGGCGATATAACTGTCAAACATCTGTTCAGTGGACTGCGTGGGAATGACCTAATGGTCAGCGATGTTTCCTACGTAGATCCGGAAGACGGGATCCATTATCGCGGATTCTCCATAGACGAATTACTGAAATTATTGCCCAAAGCGGATGATAGCGAAATGCCGCTGGCTGGTGGTATGTATTATTTGCTGCTGATAGGTGAGCTTCCAACACGCGAAGAAGCGCTGGCAGTGGAGGAAGATTGGCGCCGAATAGGCGATCTCCCTTATTATGTTGCGGATATGCTGCGGGCTATGCCAAAAGATACTCATCCAATGACCATGTTCTCTCAGGCGATCCTTGCGCTTCAATCACGTTCAGAATTTACTTTGCATTACAACAATGGGTTAAAAAGGCCAGATTATTGGAGACCAACTTTAAAAGATAGTATGAGTTTGGTGGCGAAAACACCAGCGATCGCTGCTTCTATCTACAATATTAAGTACCAAAATAATGACCTAATCCCTCCGAGCCAAACATATGACTGGAGTGCGAATTTTGCGTACATGATCAATAAAGATTGGGATAAGCATTATATTGAATTGTGCCGATTGTTTTTTGCGCTTCATGCGGACCAGGGCACTGGAAACGTGAGTGCGCATACGGCCTGGCTGGTGAACTCTGCATTGTCGGATGTGTTTTATTCCTGCTCTGCAGCTATGAATGGGTTGGCAGGACCGCTTCACGGGCGGGCGAATCAGGATTGCTTGGAATGGCTGCTCGATATTCTTCGCGAATTCGGCAGCTGCCCAACCGAAAGCGAAATGGAAGGGTATATTTGGAAAACGCTAAATCGAGGAAAAGTGATTCCGGGATATGGACATGCTGTTTTACGTAAAACAGACCCCAGATTTACCGCTCAGCTTGAATTTGGAAGGAAATATATAGGTGATGATGATCTGTTCAAATTGGTGGAGATCGTTTATCGGATTGTTCCGAGAGTGCTCAAAGAACACGGCAAGGCCAAAAACCCATGGCCAAATGTGGACGCGATCAGCGGTACACTGCAGTACCACTGCGGCATGCGCGAGTATGATTTCTATACCGTTCTATTTGGTGTCGGTAGAATGATGGGGATCACCGCGAATTTAGTGTGGGCACGCGCACTCTCCGCGCCGCTCGAGCGGCCTCAATCGATCACTTTGGATATATTGGAAAAAAGGATTGCCGACGTGATTTCCTGAATTTGATCAATCCTATAGATCCCCCATTATGGGGGATTTTTGGTTAAAATTACCTATCAATCGCTGGAGAAATTTCAATGAAAGTGGTCTGCCAGGCATGTAAGAAATTAGAGCAATTCGATCCCAAAGCATATCGCTGTGGATGCGGGGGTGCGTGGGAACCGATTGAAAAAGATTCATTTAACCCTGCCCTGATTAATAAAGACATAAATTCCGTATGGCGATATAAGGATATCCTCGGACTGGATGAAATAGAATCAGAGATCAGCTTAGGGGCTGGATGGACATCAAGCTTGCTTTCTGATTGGGAAAGGCATGAGGTGCTTTTTAAACTTGAATATGTTTCCCCAACGGGGTCCTTCAAAGACCGCGGCACCGAAGTGGAAATGAACTACTTTAAAAGTGTTGGTGTGAAACGGGTGGTGGAAGATTCATCAGGAAATGCCGGTGCTTCAATGGCGGCATACGCGGCACGAACCGGTCTCTGTGCTGATATTTTTGCCCCGGAAAGTGCATCACCTGCAAAGTTATCGCAGATCCAGGTTTATGGAGCAGAACTCCATCGCATCTCAGGCCCTCGGATTGAATCCACCAATGCAGCGCTGAAGGAAGTAGAAGAAGGAGCGGTTTACGCTTCTCACGCATTTAACCCTGTCTATCTGCTTGGCCAGCAAACTGCTGCCTGGGAAATTTGGGAACAAACTAGAGGGGACCTGCCTGATGCGGTGGTGATACCGGTGGGTCAGTGCGGGCTGCTGATGGGTATGTGGTTGGGTTTTAGCCGTTTGCTCAGAGCCGGGATGATCAAAAAATTACCTCGTTTATTCGCTGCACAACCAGAATGGTTGGCGCCGATCCATTTTGCATTTACCAATGATCTTGAAGATATTCCAGAAGCGACCCCAACGAATACTTCGATCGCAGAGGGTTTGGCGATCGTCAAACCAGTGCGAAGTAAACGCATTTTACAGGCACTGCGCGAGAGCGAAGGCGGGACGGTTATTGTTTCTGAGGACCAGATCCGTATTGCGTACCGAAACCTCGCGAAAAGAGGTTTTTTCGCGGAACCGACCAGCGCGGTTGCTGCAGCGGCAATAGGGAGGGTGCGAGAGGTGATGGGAAACAACGCTTTAATACTCGCTACTTTAACAGGCAGTGGACTGAAATCTTCAGTTTTGCAGGAGGAGATCATTTAATGAAGGATTTGATCGCTTTTACAAGAGGAGTTCCGCCTGTCGAAACGTTCCCAAATCAACAATTGATTGAATGTGCCGAGAGAGTAATTAGCAAGCGTGGTGATGATATCCTACAGTACGGCAGCGCTGCTGGATATGGTCCATTACGGGAATATCTCGCGCAAAAGTACGCGGTGGAAGTGGATCGGCTGGTTATTGGGCAGGGCTCGCTGGAATTGTTGGATCTGCTCTGCCGTGTGTCATTAGAGGCGGGTGATAGTGTGTTTGTTGAGCAGCCCACTTATGACCGTCCTTTGGTAATTTTTAGACGAGCACAGCCCGACTTCCGTGGTTTTAATTTGTGTGATGGACAGATCGATATTGAGGCGGTGAAAACAATCCTCGAAAATGGGACTATACCCAAATATTTTTATGTGATCCCAGATTTCCAAAATCCAAATGGATCCGTGATGGGGTTGGATCAGCGGTTGGTATTGATCGAATTAGCAAAGAAGTATAGGTTCTTGATCATTGAAGATAACCCATATCGTCACCTACGCTATGAAGGAACTGCGCTTCCATCTTTATTTGAATTATCTTCAGATGATGTTATTCACATGTCTTCATTTAGTAAATTGCTTAGCCCCGGATTGCGAATTGGGTTCATGATCCTGCCGAAAGATCTTTCGAAAAAAATGATCGATTTTGCAAATGATACGTACATCTGCCCCAGTTTTCTTGGTCAGGCAGTAGCCGTTGATTTCTTTGAGCAGGGAACGCTTGATCAACATATCGGAAAATTGATCAATCTTTATCGTTCCCGTTTGCAGGCGCTGCTTTCTGCGCTGGATAAACACCTAAAAGGATATGGCGAGTGGGTCAGACCCCAGGGAGGATTTTTTGTAGGTTTACATCTAAGCGATCACATAGCGCCAATCGACCCGGAGCTAGCGGCAAAGTATGGATTGGCGTTTTCTGATGGACGAGGTTTTTTCTTGAATGGCGGCAGTCGATTTGTTAGGCTCCCGTTTTGCGCTCTAACCGAGGATCAGAATAAACAGGGGATCGAACGGTTAGGGGAAGTTATTTCCGCATCCAACAAAGATTAGTGATATCTGTTTAGGCTGGAATAGTGAAAGTAAATGTGCTTCCTTTCCCTTTTCCTTCTGAAGCAGCCCAAATTTTCCCGCCGTGTGCTTCAACAAGCGATTGAGCGATCGTCAATCCAATTCCGCTGCCTCCGCCATTTTGCCGTGAACGTGACCTATCCGCGCGGTAGAATCGGTCGAAAATATAGGGTAGGTGGTTGGTTTCAATTCCCGCCCCATCATCTTTCACGGATACCTGAATATAATCACCTGTTTTTTGTGCACGGATCTCAATAACACCGTTCTCGGATGTAAACTGCAAAGCATTACCCAATAAATTCTGGATTACCTGAACCATCCGATCATGATCTGCCATAATTGAGGGCAAGTTTTTTTCGCTTTGGATAGTAACTTGTATCCCATTTTTGTTGAAATTATTAGATAGTGGAGAGAACGCATTCTGGATCAGATCGGCAACTTTTATTTTCTTCTTCTCTATTTTAAAAGCGCTGCCTTCCAAACGATTCAATTCCTGAAGATCTTCCACCAATCTCTGTAGTCGGTCAGCCTCTTGATAGATCTGGTTATAAGTGCTTTCATCATTAACAAGAACACCGTCGATTAACCCCTCCATGGATCCTTTAATAGCTGTCAGCGGTGTGCGCAATTCGTGACTTATGTCACCCACAAGCTGGCGGCGCATTTTATCGTTTTGTTCAAGCTGCTCAGCCATTTGGTTAAAACTATATCCAAGTTGGATGAGTTCATCCCCGCCTTCTGATGCTTTGACATCCACTCGCTGGTCAAAATTACCCTTCGCGATCTCATGGCTTGCATGGGTGATTGATCGGAGCGGTTTGGTGATTTGCCTGCTGATCAAAACACTTGATATGCCTGCGATCATAAGAGCGGCGGCGATGGAAAAAAGTAAGGATTCATTTACCGCGGCTTTAAAATTCTTATATAAAGTGCTTCCGCGGCCTCCGCCTGGAGTGCCCTGCTGCCCTTCGCTGGTTAACTGTTTCCCAATATGTTTATCGTAAGTGGATTCAATCGAAATACTCATAACGGCAGCCAAAATGAATGTAGAAAAAATAGCTACAGCAATGAAAGCCAATAAGATTTTTAAAGCGAAATGTTTGCGAATGGTTTTAAGCATGGTTTATTTCTAACCGTCCTGCAGGCGGTATCCTGCTCCGCGTACGGTTTCAATATAATAATCTTCACCTAATTTCTTGCGAAGGTGCCCAATATGTACATCAACCACGCGCAAATCTCCAAAATAGTCATACCCCCAAACATCTTCAAGCAGCTGTTCTCGTGAACGGACCAACCCATGATGATTGGCAAGGGTGAGTAGTAAGTTGAACTCTAACGTAGTCAACTCAATTTCCTGATCGTTTATCCACACGCGTCTGCTCCCGTTATCAATCCGGATATGTTCGAGTGTGATCACGCTTCGATCTTCTTTTTGGGACGCGGTGCGCTTGCGTCGTAAGACAGCTTTAATACGCGCCATCAGCTCGCGCGGACTAAAAGGTTTTGTCAGGTAATCATCCGCCCCAACAGACAGCCCAACGATCTTATCAGTTTCTTCTGATCGGGCTGTTAACATGATCACATAGGCGTCAGATTCCCGACGCAGTTCCCCAAGCACCTCGATGCCATCCATACCCGGCAGCATGATATCTAAAATGATAATGTCCGGATGGAAGGTCCGTATCACCTTTAAGGCGGAAATGCCATCCTCTGCGGTTTTGTAATCGTACCCTTCAGATTTTAGATAAGCGGTTACTAATTTCAAAATACTTGGTTCGTCATCTACGACTAAGATCTTTGTGTTTGACATTTCTTATCCTGAATTGAAAATATTTGTTAAATTAAATATACATTATTAAATGCTAAATTTCCCATTTCCTTAGTTTAATGTTAATTTATAAAGGACCTGAGAACTAATTGTAAAGTTATTATGAAGATTATTGATGACTAATAATTCGAGTTTAATCTAAATATTCTTTTATAGGTTATCGTGGTATTCTTTTAAAAGCAAAAATTTGTACTGAATTTGAATATTCATTATTGAAGTGGAAAAAATGGATATTAAACCTATTAAACTAGATGATAATACGTTTTTGCCTACCATATTTCTCAAGCATCATCAATCCATGAACCTGAGAGGAATTGGCGGAAAATTGGGTGAAAGACCATTACGAAAGCGCTTTTCAGCGATAAAAAAAATAATAAATAAAAGGACAAGACATGGTCAACAAAAAAGTGCCGATCCTAATTGCGGGTGATCATTTTGGAATGATCCTAAAAAATCCAATTAGAGATTATCTGATCGAAAAAGGATACGAAGTAAAAGATCTAGGAGTTAATACCGACGCACCTGTTTTATATCCAGAGATCGCTATTAACTTTTGCGATGAATTGAAAGCGGGTAGCTACACACGCGGCATTCTTGTTTGCGGAACCGGAATTGGAATGGCCATCGTTGCCAATAAAGTGCCTGGAGTACGTGCAGCAGTGATCCACGATCCATACTCGGCAGAACGATCGCGAGCCAGCAATGATGCACAGGTTGCAACATTAGGCAGCCTGGTGATCGGTGTAAATGCCGCTAAAAAAATGGTAGATATTTGGTTGGAAAGTGAATTTGGCGGCGGACGGTCACAGCAAAAAGTGGATATGATCAAAGCTATGGATGAAAAGCGTTACAATAAATAAAAAAGTTTCGCTTAGCGATAGAAATGCACTCGTGAAGAATCAATTCAAATGCCTCGGAAAATCCGAGGTATTTTTTTTATCAATTATTAAAATCAACGTATAGATCACAGAAAAGAGATGAATAGTAATTCAAAAAATACAATTTGATCCTCGTTTCATTTTTCTGAACTTTATGCAATAATCTAAAGAAAACAGGGAAACAGTATTATGAAATGGGATGAAAAAACTAACCAAGGTGTTATTGATTGGTTATTAGAAGAGGATCGGGGTAATCCCTCTGTTCGCTATTTTGCATTGGTAGACCTCTTTAATGAAGATCCTGGATCTTCAATAGCAGAAAAAGCTTTACGAAAACTAATGACATCAGGTCCTGTACTAGAGATATTATCTAAACAAAATACCGATGGTTATTGGGTTGAACCGGGATCAGGATATAGCCCAAAATATACTTCGACGGTTTGGTCACTTATCATGCTTGCGCAGCTTGGTGCTGATCGCAGTGATAAGAAGGTCCAGAAAGCTTGTGATTACATTCTAGAACATACCCGCGCGAAACAAGGCTGCTTTAGTGTTACAGCGACCCAATCAGGAGCCGTGCACTGCCTACAGGGAAACCTTGCTGCAGCATTGCTCGAGCTAGGCATGCAGGATGATCCCCGCTTATGGGGGGCGATTGATTGGATGGCGCGTAGTATAACCGGAGATGGGTTTGGTAGCGTTGCAGAGAAGAATATTGTTCCGCATTATATGCGCAGCGGGATCAGCGGGCCTGGTTTTTTGTGTTCTGCTAACGATCTTCAGCCCTGTGCCTGGGGAGCCGTGAAAGCAGCCATGGCCCTTTCAAAAATCCCGATGGAAATGAGATCTCCAGAGATAATAAAGGCGATTAATGTTTGTAAAACTTTTCTGGTGGGCAAAGACCCAGCGTATGCTGAATATCCTCATCCTTATGCAAAAAACCCTAGCGGCAGTTGGTTTAAATTTGGTTTTCCGGTATTTTATGTAACTGATCTGCTGCAGAACTTATCATCCCTTTTGGGGCTTGGTTTGGCTGGCGATGAGCGGCTGCAGGACGCGGTTGATTTAGTAGAAAGCAAACAAGATCATCTTGGGCGTTGGGAAATGGAGTACACATATAATAGTAAAACCTGGGTACACATAGAGGAAAAAAATCAACCAAGCAAATGGATTACCTATCGTGCCTTATCCGTACTAAAGAAATATTATTCCTGAATGCTGCAGTACTGTTTTTTTTTAAAAAAGAAATTAGAGCTTGGAAGTACATGCTGGACAGCGAATAGCTTTTTTCGGTATCGCTGTTAAACAAAAAGGGCATTTTTTTGTTTTAGATTCAACTGGTTTTTTGTCTTTCTTTTCCAGTTTGTTCAATTGTCTTACCAATAGAAAGATAGCTAATGCGACGATTAGGAAGTCAATCACAGAATTGATAAACGAACCGATATTTAGAGTGACAGACCCTGCTTCCTGGGCGCGAGCCAAAGAATCAAATTTTTCGCCGCTTAGAGTGAGGAAAAGATTGCTGAAGTCTATTTTCCCTAAAATCATACCTAAAGGAGGCATGATAATATCATTTACCAATGAGGTGAAGATCTTCCCGAAAGCCCCGCCAATAACCACGCCAATTGCGAGGTCCATTACGTTCCCACGCATTGCAAATTCTTTAAATTCTTTTAACATGTTTTCCTCCAATTAATCTTTCTTTTCAGCAACATAGATATCTGCTTCGATCATATTACCTTCTTGAAAAAAATGATGGGTGAAATAAATATTACCTTTGTTATCAATGGTGGGTTCTCCCGCAAATTGCGAAATAATTAATTCGGCGTCATCCCATTTTCCCTCTACCAACTGCGAACGAAAAATTGCAGGCGTTCCATTATGTGTTCGGGTGAACCATAATTCGAGCTCGTTAGGTGCCAGCGCGGGGCGGGAATCATCCTGAGGGGAATTGAGGGGATCTAATTTATTCGGTGCACCCCATCTATCTCCTTCCCATTTAATTTCCCAGAGATCATACCCATTGATCTGTTTCTCATCCGGTTTATGGTAAATGAGCGTTGAACCATCCTGGTTGATGTGCATTTCTTCGATTTCCAGCTCCTGATTTAGATATTCGCCAGCGTTGGTGATTTTCCCCCATTCGGATCCGCCCCATTCAGCTGTCCAAATATCAATATCTCGAAAATTCCCATCACGGATTGAGCAAAACCAGAGCACATTATCCTGATAAAAAGGACATCCATCTAAGGCCAAATCAGTATCCTCTGTGAGCACTACGCGCACGGGTTCCTGCCATTCGTTATCTGATTTTTCTGCGAAGTAGATACCGGTTACCTTATCGTTTATCTGCTCGCTATCTGGAAAATCTGAGGAAGGAGTGTAAAAGAAGAATAAAGCTTTCCCGTCTGGTGAAATGAAAGGACTGTCCTCAAGTCCCGCAGAATTTACAGCACCGCTGATCGGATGCGGCATTTCCCATCCATCATTATGCAGGATTGGAGGATGATCATCATCTTCCTGGGTCACCTTATCAGCAGTGATCAGATCATATCGAGAGGGTGGGTTTATGCTTCTGATAGGTTTTGTTTGATCAGATTGGCATGCAAAAAAAGCAAATATTCCGATCGTTACGGCCAATAACCGCACGTTTTTCTGGATTGTCATGTCAAATTATTAAGGTAGAGATACTTCTTCCGGTTTTTCCAATCGTTTTGCTGTCCCTCCGCAGGACCAATTCCAATCGTTGATGACCAAATTTGACACGGGTGTATCCGGAAGCACATTAATCACAGCCATGGGCTGACCGCAGGAAGGGTCACTGCCAGTATATGCCCCCGTTACGTATGGGACATCTCCAACGCCATAGGAATAAGCCAGGATGTAATACTGTCCTGGAAAAACATTTAACGAAAAACTCAGATTCGATTTTTCAGTAGATACAGTGTAGAACATTTCACTGTCTAGGTCAAAAAGAACGACGGATGATAGAGAACCGGGTAGATGGTCATCATATAAATATGGTGGGGCACTCTTCATGTCAACGCTTCCGGAGACATTCACCAACTCGATGGTGGTTAAGTTTAATTGATGGGGTGGGATTGCGTCTGTCCCAGCGCCAAGTCGGGCAATATGAGGCATGATCCATACCGCGTAATCATCGGCAGCATCTCC
>JAUSPC010000002.1 GCA_030655835.1 Pelolinea sp. | reverse complement strand
GCTTTTTTGATACATTTCGCGATGTGAGTACAATATCTAACTCTCGCGAAGCTATTTCCGCGTCTTCATCAAACGTTTCATAAAAATCGCCGAGCCGAAAGAAAACAATCGCATCTGGATAATTTTTCTTGATATTCAGATATTGGGATCTAATAGGGGTAGTGTTCTGTGATGGCATCTAATTAGGATTTTTGTTTTTATAGCTCAAGTTCAAACTCAAGGTCTAGATTCTGGGTTGTCTCAAATGCAATATCGCTAAACAAGCTTTCTTGAGCAGCAATGATAGCGTGGTTTTTAACTAATTCCAGTAATGCCAGAAAGGTAACAACCACATCCAGCCTTGAAACATCCTTTGAAAGAAAATTTGAAAAATTAACTTTTGACTGTTTTCTTAAAATTGTCTTGATCTCATCAATTCGAGTTTTTAGAGTAAGTGCTGAAATTGCGACCACATCACTCATGGGTGTTTCGTGTTCGTTTTTAAAATAGGTCTCTACTAAAATATCAATAAGGTCATACATTCCAATATCTGAAATATCTAGATGTTCAATAACTAAAGGTGGTGCAGATACTCTATAATAAGATCTCAACCCTTTTTCGTTGCGCTCTTTTAACCAATTTGCTGCAATTTTAAACTTTTTATATTCGATTAGCTGCCTGGCAAGCTGATTGCCAATATCTTCTTCCGATTCATCGTCCATATCTTTCGGGGAAGGTAGTAGAATTGATGACTTGATAAACACTAACTTTGCGGCGATAACCAGGAATGCGGACACTTCAACAGGATCTTGGTCAGTTAAGTTCCGGAGATGATTTAAATATTGATCTGTCACTTTTGCCAAAGATAATTTGGTAATATCCAATTCAGCGGATTCGATCAAATGAAGAAGTATGTCAAGAGGTCCTTCATAAACGTCAGTAGAGATTTGATAATTGAATGATGATTGCCATAAAGAAGGAAGCGCCATAGTCGCAATTATAGCAGAGTGGTATTATTTTTAATATCAACCTATCAATAAGGAAAATATTAGTTTGCATATATTAAGAAAAAATAAAGATCAGGAAAATCCTCAAGAATTAATGCATAGATTGGGTGTGCCGTTCAAGGATGTCCATTTACTGGCGAGAGCATTAACCCATCGTTCATACTTGAATGAGCATCCTGAAGTGCTAGAAGATAATGAACGTTTGGAATTTCTGGGCGATGCAGTCCTCGATTTTTTGGTTGGAGAATGGTTGTATAACCGATTTCCAGAGATGGAAGAAGGAGATCTCACGCAGATGAGATCGGCTTTTGTGCAAACAAACCAATTAGCAGAATTTGCAAAAGAAATATGTATAGAAAGGTCAATCCGCCTCGGGCGAGGAGAAATGAAATCGGGAGGCATGCTTCGGAATACGCTTTTATGTGATGTGTTCGAGGCATTTATTGGCGCAATGCTCTTGGACCAGGGAATAGAAAAAGTAAAAGATTTCATTTATCCTTTATTAGAAGGATCAGTGAATGAGATCATTGAACAGCATAAAAATGAAGACCCTAAATCCCTTCTTCAAGAATGGGCGCAGGCACACGGATATCATCCACCTAAGTACCATACAATTGGCGTGTCGGGGCCGGACCACGCAAAAATTTTTGAAGTAGAAACGAAAGTTAATGACAAAGTTGTGGGAATAGGAAAAGCAAAAAGTAAACAAAGTGCAGAAAAAATGGCTGCAAGAACAGCATTAAAAATAATAGAGAAAGAATCAAATACCTATGCCTAATCGCCTTTTATCATTAGACCTTCAGGGCTATAAAACATTTGCCAACAAAACTGAATTTAAATTTCCCGCGAATTTGACAGCCATTGTTGGCCCGAATGGATCGGGGAAATCGAATATTGCTGATTCGATCCGCTGGGTATTGGGTGAACAGGCTTACAGCCTTTTACGCGGTAAGAAAACGGTAGATATGATATTTTCCGGATCCGAGCAGCGTCCAAGAGCTTCAATGGCATCTGCATCGATCACGTTTGATAACCAAAATGGATGGCTTCCGATTGAATATTCTGAGGTAAATCTCACCCGTAGAGCGTATCGAAATGGCGAGAATGAATACTTAATAAATAATAAACGCGTGCGGTTAAAAGATTTTAATGAGTTATTGGCAAACTCAGGGTTGGCTGAGAGAAACTATACCATTATCGGGCAGGGGTTGGTCGATTCCGCACTGAGCTTAAGGCCTGAAGACAGACGTAGATTTTTTGAAGAAGCTGCCGGGATTGGTCTGTACCGTTCTCGGAGAGAAGATGCAACCCAAAAATTAGATAAAACAAATAGGAACGTCGAGCGTATCGGAGATATTCTGACAGAATTGAAACCGCGAATACGTTCTCTTGAGAAACAGCAAGAAAAAACCAAAACCTATCTACAGATCGATGAAGACCTAAAATTATTGTTGAAAGATTGGTATGGGTATTACTGGCATACCACGCAAAAAAACCTTGAAGAAGCGTTGGCATTTAACACAGAACAACAAGAACAAGTAGATAGAACAAGTGAGATCAAACAACAGTTAGAATCGAATTTGAAAGAATCCCAGGATTCTCTTCAGGGAAAACGAGAAAAATTATCTGGTCTGCATCTCAATTTGTCACAATTACACATCCAAAAAGAAGAAAATGCCCGCAGTTTAGCTGTTTTAGAGGAAAGAGAGAAATCTCAAAAATCTCGATTCTTGGAAACAGAGAAATCAATTAATTATGCTCAAGATAGGAATATAAATTTAGAAGAAGAAATTGCGGAATTATCTGCGCGAAATAAATCAGACCAAATAGTATTAGAATCAAACGCTAAATTACTGCAGGAAGCGAAAGATTCGTTACAGAGTAGGCTTGATCAACGGGCAGAACTGAATAAAAATCTAAGTCAAACCCAACAAGAACTAAACATCAAGAAACAAGAATCGTTGCGGTTGACAGCGCGAATGGATGGAATTCGGCACCAAATTAATTTGCAATTATCTGATATAGATAAAATCACAAAAACATTAAAAGCAACCAAAAATGAATACGATCAATCCGAAATCCAATTAACTGAATTACGATCTAAAAAAGAAACATTTGAACAAGAGATCGAATTAATTAATAAGGAAGCTGCAATTCTAAACAAAAAAATTTCAGAAAACATAGGATTGATCAGTAACAAAAAAGAACAGAAAAACAAAAGTGAACAAATAATTCTAAAATTAGAATCCGAGGTCAGCTTGCTTAATGAAGCTGAAGAAGCGATGGCGGGGTTTTCATCAGGAACCAAACAAATATTTGATGCAATTAAAAGCGGGAAACTGTCTGGAAACTATGAACTATTGATGGATTACCTGGATATTCCAGAAGAGTATGAGGTGGCGATCGCGGCAGTGCTGGGTTCTGCTATCGAAGGTATTGTCGTTAAAAATGATTCGGAAATTGAAGCTGTGCTTAATTTAATTGAATCTACAAATGCCGCCCGCACCATAATAATTAAAAACAAGAAAGAATTGGTAAGCAAAGATAAAAAAGAAATTCCAGGCAATTTTGTGATTGCCTCTGATTTGCTTGCTAATGACAACAAAAACGAACCATTTATCAGTAATCTTTTATCAAATTGCATAATTACGGAAGATCGAAGAAGCGCTGAAAAAATACTTCCAAATGTACCATTCGGTTATTGTGTGGTTACTAAAAAAGGTGAGGTATATTCAACTGATCAAACGATCACGGCTGGAAAAGAAACGAGGGTTCGAACGTTTTCCCGAAAGCGTGAGAAAAAATCGCTTCTTGAGGAAGCACAAAAAACTCAAAACTTGCTTCAGCAGGTTAATGACCTGTTAATTGATTTAGAGAAGAAAAATCAAGAAGTCCAGAAAACAGCAGACGACCTTGATCAAAAAAGAAAAGAATCTGAAGAAGTAAACAACCGATTAGCGCTTGAGCTGCATAAGCTAGAAATTGAGCAAGTTCAAAGAAAAAAGCAATTGGAGGGTGAGAATAGCCGTTTAGAAATATTGAGTTTAGGTATCGAAAATGAAAACTTTGACATTTCTGAGTTGGAAGGTAAGTTCGGTCAACTTGAAAAATACATCCAATCCCGGGAAGAAGAAATTGAACTAATTTATAAACAATTAAAAGAGTTGCCAATTGAGGAAATTCGATCTTCTGTAACTTCATTTACATCAAAATTTGCCGTCGCAGAACAAGTTGCTGAAAATAGTGTCAGGCGTTTGAATGAGCGAAAAGAACTTCTGATATCTACCAGGAAAACGCTTGACGAGGATATTTTCAAACATAAAGCCATCAAAGACCAATTGGATGAGATTCGGGCAGATATTGAAAAAACAAAAAATGCCGGTAATGAATTATCCAAGGACATTGCTGAATTAACCTCAAATTCCCAACCATTAGAGAAAAGTGTTGAAAATGAGATCACTGATCAAGGTAAATTCTTGGGTGAGGTTGATGAATCACGTCGGAAATTCGCTGTTGCTGAACGATACAAGCTTCAAGCTCAAATGCGGGTTGAAAAACTGCGCGATAAACTGGACCAATACCAGAAAAAGATCAGCGAAGATTTTGAAATAATTATCGAAGAAGATGATTATTCAACCTATGGTCCGAAACCGCTTCCGTTTGAAGGGATTGTTGAAAAATTGCCAAAACTAACTGCATTGCCAGAGGATCTTGAAGATCAAATTACGCAGCAGCGGTCTCAATTACGCAGGTTGGGACCGATAAACCCTAATGCAACACGTGAGTACACAGAAGAATATGATCGGCACAAATTCCTTTCAGAACAATTGCAGGATCTAGAAAAGGCTAAAAATGATCTGCTGGCCGTGGTGGATGAACTTGATCAGCTAATGAAAAAAGAATTTCTCAAAACGTTTAAAAAAGTTGAAGTGGAATTTGAAAATATTTTCACACAACTCTTTAATGGTGGAAAAGCCAAACTGATCATTGAAGATGAAGAAAATATATTTGATTCAGGAATTGATATCGAAGCCACATTACCGGGCCGGCGAAAACAGGAATTGGCATTGTTGTCTGGTGGTGAGCGAAGTTTAACTGCGATCGCACTGATATTCTCGCTCTTGAAGATTTCTCCGACTCCTTTCTGTATCTTAGATGAGATTGATGCCATGTTGGACGAATCTAATGTTGTCAAAGTAGGGGAAGTATTAAAAGATCTAAGTGACACAACACAATTCATCATTATTACCCATAATAGAAACACTGTTCAGTTAGCAGATATTCTCTATGGGGTTACTATGGGAAAAGACTCTGTCAGTCAGGTGATCAGCCTTAAACTTGATGAACTGATAGATGAAATGGTGCATTAATAAAATAAGAGGCTGAAATGAATCAGCCTCTATTTAATTTTTTATCAAGTAAGTAGATTGTTTTTATTGGATGCTTGGATCTGAAGGTACAACATCCTTCCAAACATCATTTATCTTTATTTCCGCCGCGTCTTTTACTTCGCTAAGCCAATTTTGGTAATATGCGTTTTGTTCATTCGTGTATAAAGCATCACTTAGCGGTAAAACCCCGCGATTAATAAGTTGAATGAGATGCCATCCAAATTGGGTTTCAACAGGAGC
>JAUSPC010000128.1 GCA_030655835.1 Pelolinea sp. | reverse complement strand
CATGGCGTAACTGTTTTGACGTCACAGTTTGACAGAACCTTGCCAAGAGAAGATTCTTTGGATGGGGTACGGATTGTCCGGGTTCCAGTTCTCATGCGGGTAAGCAAAGGCGTGATCATGCCCACGTTCGGATGGTGGGCTAATAAACTGGTAAAAGAACATGATGTAATTCATTTACACCTTCCGCAATTAGATGCGGCTGGGTTGGCCTTTAGGGGACGAATTAACAAAAAACCAACTGTAATAACCTACCACTGTGATCTAAAAATGCCTAATGGTTTGTTAAGTTGGGCAGCCAATCAGGCAGTGCATTTAATGAATAATATTGCGGGAGTTTTTACGCATCGAATTGTCACATATACCCAGGACTATGCAGACCACTCAAATTTTATTAACCGCTTTAAGCAAAAATTGGCAGTAATTAATCCACCGGTTGATTTACCAAAAGTCACAAAAACTGAGAAAAAACTGTTTCAACAAAAATATAACCCAAATAATAACCATCCCATAATAGGTATGGCAGCCCGTTTTGCGGCTGAAAAAGGTGTTGAGGTGGTTTTAGATGCCTTAGAGGAGATAATTAAAAAATATCCCAAGGCGCAAGTTTGGTTCGCTGGTCCATTTCAGAATATTCTGGGAGAGGAAAAGTATTTAAATAGATTAATTCCAATAATTCAACATTTTCAAGTTTTAGGTAACTGGAAATTTCTGGGTTTATTATCTCCCCGGGAAATGGCCAATTTTTATCCAAACTTGGATATATTAACCATTCCAAGCCTGAATTCAACCGAAGCTTTTGGCCTGGTGCAAATTGAGGCAATGATGAATGCGGTTCCAAGCATTGCTTCAGATCTTCCTGGAGTTAGGCAACCGGTTATCCGGCATGAAATGGGAAAGATTATCCCAATTGGCGATTCGCATGCGTTGGCTCAGGCTGTTTTTGACATTTCAGAAAACAAGAAAAAATATATTAAAGGGTATGAAAATATCAAAGAGCAATATGCGCCATCTTCTATCGTGGAAAAATATCTGGAACTATTTGATGAAATACAAGCCGAAATAAATTCTCCTAAGGGTTGATATATCTAAATGAATAAAAGCCATTTAGACTTATTTTGGAAAAATATTTCTTCTTTGCCCTATTTTAGGGGATTCTTACGCGCTGTTGAAGGAAGGTATTACCAAGATATCAATATGACACAACCCATCTTAGATCTTGGGATTGGAGATGGGCATTTTAATTCAGTAACTTTCCCAAATTTGATCAACGTTGGTATTGATCCGGGTTTAGATGAACTTAAAGAATCTAAACAAAAAAATGGTTGTTTGCTTCATATATGTGGATTTGGAGAAAGTTTACCTTTTAGAAATAGATATTTTTCAACAGTTTTCAGTAATTCAGTGCTTGAGCATATCGAATTATTGGAGCCTGTATTAAATGAAGTAAACAGAGTGTTAAAAGAAAAGGGATTATTCATAATTACGGTACCTAATGATAATTTCACACAGAATCTATCTATTGGAAGAATGTTCAATTCTTTGAGATTAAATCGCTTGGCTATTATATACCAACGATTTTTTAATAAGATATCGAGGCATCAACATCCTGACCCCATTTCGGAATGGGAAAAACGGCTGCGATTAGCAGGATTTAATATTCTGAAATCATGGAATTATTTTCCCAAAGAATCTTTAAAGATTTTAGAATGGGGTCATTTATTTGGAATACCTGCTTGGTTTAGTAAAAAACTTTTTGGAAAATGGGTACTAGTCCCAACTCAATGGAATTTATGGATTATCACTTCTTGGTTAGAAAAAATATATATTAAAGACCAGGATTCAAAAGATGGTGCTTACACATTTTTTATTTTGGAAAAATGAGCAGATATGCAAGAACCTAGTATTTACGATTATCTAAAATCTTTATTTGACCCAAAGAAAACAATTGATATTCGCGAATATGTGGCAAATTATCGGAATAAAATCCCCGAGAGAATTGAAAATCAAAAAGAAACCTCCCACAAAGATATAAATAATTTGAAAATAATTATGGGAACAGGTGCAGCAATCCTGGGACAGATCTTTCTTGAACCAGCTTTTCTTCATGTAGGTTTTGCGGCAATCATATACCTGGTTTCTTTTATCTTATTATGGAAGGGCTTTAAACCTCATAAAAACCTGACACAACCTGAGTTGTGTGAAAATAAGAAAACCCTTCGATTTTCGGCTAAGAAATCATATCTAATTCTCTCTCTTGCATTCCTGTTAATATCATTTATTCTATTTACTGGTAATTCTTTCAATTGGGTCAATCTATTTTTTTGGATATTGGGAGTTTTCTTTATGGCCTTCTCGTTTTGGAAGCCAAAAGAAACCAAAAAGAAAAATACCAATAAAAGGGATATGTCATTTATTGCGGTTGTAATAATTGTTAGCGGTATTATTCTTTTCTTCCGCTTGTTTTTATTAAATGAAGTGCCAGGTGAGATGTTTAGCGATCATGCCGAGAAACTCTTGGATGTAAGGGATATTCTAAATGGAAAATATCCTATATTTTTTGAAAGAAATACAGGGCGGGAGCCAATTCAGTTTTATTTTACTGCCTTTATCATAAAATTATTAAATACAGAAATCAACTTTATTAGCTTGAAGATTGGTACCGTATTCTTTGGATTAATGACTCTGCCTTTTATATATTTAATTGCAGAAGATCAATCAAATAAATGGGGCGGTATTTTCGCAGTTTTATTTGCGGGTATTGGATATTGGCCTAATGTAATTTCCCGTGTTGGGCTTCGGTATTCTTTATATCCATTATTTTCTGCTCCAGTGTTATATTATTTAATAAAAGGTCTAAAAGAAAAAAATACCAACTATCTGGTTGTCAGTGGATTGTTTTTGGGTTTTGGTTTACACGGATACAGCTCATTCCGCATTGTTCCATTTCTAATTGTCATAATAATCCTGTTGTATTTATTCTCTTACAAAACATCCGATCAACATGTTCAGGCAGTATCAGCAATTAGCATAATTGGGTTGGCTTCTCTCTCGGTATTCCTTCCTTTATACAGGTATTGGTTCGACCATTCTGATAGCTTCAGCTATAGAGCTCTTTCGCGATTGACACAAATTGAACGCCCTTTTGATCAACCTGGAATAGTTGTATTTATTAAGAATTTTTGGGACTCAATTATTATGCCGTTTTACAAAAACGGTCAGATCTGGGTTCATTCCATACCAAATCGCCCTGCATTAGATTTTATAAGTGCAAGTTTTTTCTTTGTTGGTTTGGTATATATGGTCCATCAAATAAGGTCTCAAAAAAATTGGGAGTTCTCGGCTTTGTTAATATCCATCCCCGTATTAATGTTACCGTCAATTCTGTCGCTAGCGTATCCAGGGGAAAACCCATCACTTAATCGCAGTGCCGGAGCGTTAGTTCCAATCTTTATCATCACTGGTATTGGAATAAACCTCGTAATCAAATCGGTAAATAATATATTACCGAAAAAATATTCAAAATTAGGCGCGAATATTTTTGGTCTTGTGATCGTATCGATTTCAATTTTAAATAATTATCAATTGGTTTTTAATACCTATAGAAATCAGTTTGATAAAAATGCTTGGAATACTTCAGAAATCGGAAAAGTGATAGTGAAATTTGTACAAAAAGGGAATGACCCAGATAACGCATTTGTGATACCTTACCCTCATTGGGTCGATACTCGTTTGGTGGGATTCAATGCAGATTATCCCGGTAAAGATTATGCGCTTTCAAGAAAAGAAATTTCAGATTCGATCTCTACACCTGAAGAAAAAATATTTATATTCAAACCCGAAGATAGTGAAACTCAAGCTGAACTTGAAAAATGGTATCCAGAAGGACAAGCATCAATTTTCTATTCAGAAATTCCTGGGAAGGAATTCATCATTTATACTGTGAATTAAAGAATTAAAGACAAATTAATGAAATTTATACATAGAAATAAGATTAATAAAAACTGCCTCATTATTTTTTCTCTATTATTGATCATTCTTTGTGGAGCGTATTT
Source organism: Pelolinea sp. (assembly GCA_030655835.1). Taxonomy (GTDB): domain Bacteria; phylum Chloroflexota; class Anaerolineae; order Anaerolineales; family Anaerolineaceae; genus Pelolinea. The sequence goes on along the minus strand of JAUSPC010000128.1, from coordinate 5,674 downwards.
CCGTTTTGTAGGGATCAATTGGGATGAAAATTATCACCTCCATCCTGACGAGCGGTTTCTGACTATGATTGAAACTGCAATTGAGCCGGTTGAGAATTTGCGGGAATATTTTAATACAAGTGATTCATCTCTTAATCCGCATAATGTACTGGATGCAAATGGAAACCAGACTTTCCCATTTTTTGTGTATGGCACATTTCCAATTTTTCTTGTACGTTATGTTGGAGAATTGCTAAGTAAAACAGGCTATTCGGAGATCCATTTAGTGGGAAGGTATCTTTCGGGGATTTTTGATCTAGGAACTATAGTATTAATATTTTTTATTGTAAAAGAATTATTTAAAAAATCAAAGGTGGCTCTACTTTCCGCATTTTTTTATTCATGTGCAACTCTTCCAATTCAAATTTCCCATTTCTTCATTGTTGATAACTTCACCACATTTTTTTGTATGCTCGCATTTTTCTCTGCGGTAAAAATAATTCGGATAGAAAGTTCTCGTAGTTTCGATAAGAAAGTATTCTCGAATAGGGATATTTTGGTAAGTGAGTGGGAGGGATTTGGTTATTATGTACTTTTTTCAATTGCATTAGGTCTTTCTGCAGCTTCCAAGATCAATTCTGTAGCCGCGGCATTTCTCCTCCCTGTTGCGATAATTATTTCAAGTAATAAAAATTATTTTAAATCATCGGAAATTCGATGGAAAATTCATCTTAAATACTTAGCTCTTGCGGGGTTATTGAGCTTGATCGTATTCCGAATATTTCAACCGTATGCTTTTTCAGGACCTGGATTTATTAATTTTGCTCTTAATCCAAAATGGATAAACAATATAAAGGAACTAAGTGCTTTAAGTTCAGGATTAAGCAATTATCCTCCTTCCTTGCAGTGGACGAGAAGATCATTTCTTTTCCCAATTAAGAACATGTTTATTTGGGGTATGGGAATACCATTTGGATTTTTATCGATTCTTGGTCTTTGCATGATGATTTGGAATTTGATAAAAGGGAATTGGAAACAATACGGAATTCTTGTTGCCTGGACAGGTATTTACTTGATTTGGCAGGCATCACGCTGGAATCCAACGATGCGATATTTTCTATTGGTATACCCTACCTTTGCTATTATGGCTGGTTGGTGTTTATTTACAGTATTAAATAACACAACACAAAAAATAACCCCAAAAATTACAATTAGAGAAATTATTAATAAAGCTTTATTAATACTAATAATTCTTTTGCTGGCCGTTTGGGCTTATGCATTTACTGATATATATCGAAAGCCAATGACCCGTATCGAAGCGAGTGAGTGGATATATAGGAATATTGAGGGTGCTATCAACCTGCAATTGGCAAACGAGAGTGAGCAATTTACCCAACCTATACCATACCCGAAGTATTATGAACTTCACCCACATCAAACATTGTCTTTCGAATATTGTCCTGAATATGATATGGCGATTAAACAGTTAGCGTTTGACCACATCGCGATCCAGAACCTATCAAGTGAAAGCCAACAATTTTCAATTAAATTAATTTCAAAAAAATCTCACGAAACTCTTGTGGAAATAGCCGTTTCGGACATTTTTAGGTCGGAGGGGGAGGTCAGAGGTCAGAGCTATTTATTTGATTTACCTACAATCATTTCTTTTAAACAGGGTGAAGAATACATTTTATCAATCACATCCCTCCTTTCAGATGATGTATTGAAATTTTCAGGAACTATTAGTTGCGTTTATCAGTCCGGTAATATAGAAGTTCAAAAACGCATTTTTGAATTTGCACAACCATTGAAAAGTGGGGAACCATACTCCTATACATTCTCCCCGATTGAAGATGGGATATTGTCTGGAATAAGCTTATTTAGAGTACGCCCTGCGGAAATAGGAAATAAAAATCTCACACTATCGGTATTAATAAGAGACGCAACTGATAAAAAAATATTGGCAACGGGTGAACTGTATGATCAATTTTCTAAAGCGGTTGATTTCCGAGGACAAAATTTTTCGATAATACTAGACAAACCGATTGATTTAGAAAAAGGATCGACGTATGAATTGATCCTCGGAGTAGATGAAAATACTTCGTTACCAATTCTTCTTTATGGAAGTAAAACAGCGAAAGAAACAGACTGGGATGATACATTGCCTCTCTTTATGTATGGATTCAACCCATTTGATAATTATTCAGGTGTGTACCAATCCGATCTGAATTTTCAAATGTACTGGGATGATAACGAAGAGAAATTCTCCCGCTTTACTTCAATTTTGGATCAAGCGGATTATATTATTTTTAGTTCAAATCGCCAATGGGGAAGCGTTACCCAGGCGCCTGAAAAATATCCGTTATCTACGTATTTTTACAGCGAATTGATCGGATGTAATTTAGCTGATGTACAGAAATGTTATATCCAAGCAGAACCTGCTGCCCTTGATGGAAATTTGGGATTCAAATTAGAAGAAGTATTTAAATCAGAACATAATGTATTCGGATTGGAAATAAATACCCAATTTGCGGAGGAAGCGTTTAGTGTTTATGATCATCCCAAAGTATTTATTTTTGAAAAAACAGATGAATTTTCTTATCTAAAAGCAGTAGAAAAACTTTCCAATATCGACCTGAAATCTGCTCTTAATATTTCGCCGCAAGATATCGAAAAAAGACCTGGTCTTTTAGTTCTTCCAGATGAGATTATTAAACAACAAGAATATTCGGGCACTTGGTCAGAATTATTTAGTTATGAATCCATCCAGAACAAGAATCCACTTGTCACGGTCATAATTTGGTATGTTTCTATAACAATTTTTGGATGGATGATGTATCCGATTACAAGGCTCGGTTTCAAGGGGTTAAAAACTAAAGGATGGGCGATCACAAGGATAGTTGCATTAGTGCTGTTAACTTTTTTCGTGTGGATAATGGGTTCAATCGGTGTTCAAATCGAACGTGCAACAATCGCAGCTTGCGCTATTGTTTTATTATTAATAAATGGTGCACTTTTCCATATTGATCGAAAATGTATTATTGAAGAAATAACTAATAATTGGAAGACAATCGTTTTTATTGAAGGATTTTCGTTAGCGTTTTTCATTTTCTTTATCTTGATACGGATCGGAAATCCCGACCTCTGGCATCCATATAAGGGTGGAGAAAAACCAATGGATTTTGCCTATTTCAATGCCGTAATCAAAAGTACAACATTCCCGCCATACGACCCATGGTATTCGGGTGGTTACATTAATTACTACTATTGGGGGTTCCTGCTTGCTGCAGTCCCCACAAAATTAATGGGAATCGTTCCATCTATAGCATATAATTTAATTCTCCCCAGTTTCTTTAGTTTTACTGCGATGGCTGCCTATTGTATAGGGATAAATTTGCCTTACAACGAGAAATCCAATTCACACAGGAGTTTTAAAAAAGAAATACGGTCTGGTTTGATCGCTGCGATTTTTATGCTGATCATAGGAAATCTTGGAACAGTTAAAATGAGTGTACAGGGTTTTCAACGTTTAGCTGAAGCGGCGAATCCGGTCTTTTCTGGAAACGCATTTAATGGAATCAAGACTTTTTTTGAAGGAATAAAGTTGTTCCTGGTCCAGGGAAAATTTAATTATTATCCCGGTGATTGGTATTGGATCCCTTCTCGGGCAATTCCGGGAGAACCAATTACTGAATTTCCATATTTCACCTTTCTCTATGGTGATCCTCATGCCCATTTATTTGCTCTCCCAATAACACTAATTGCTTTAGCCTGGACGATTTCTTTATTAGCCGAACGTATGCACTATGAAAAGAAATGGGTTTTTCCTGCAAAATTACTAATTGGTGGAATTATTATTGGCAGTCTGCGTCCGACGAATACTTGGGATTACCCTGTTTCTTTGTTCATTGCTTGCGCGGGCTTGGTGTTCTCCTATCTTAAATATGTCGTTCCATCACCAAAGTTGTTTCCAAAGCTCTCACAAAAGAATAGACGTGTTTTATTAGGTTTTGTTGTTGCAATTGCGTTCGGTTTGCTTTCATATTATCTTTTCATACCATTTACAAAATGGTATGGACAAGGGTATACAGCAATAGATTTCTGGAAGGGTGATAAAACTTCGATTGGATCATATCTAACTCATTGGGGTTTCTTTGTCTTCATTGTTTTTAGTTGGCTTATAAATGAATTAATAGATTGGATGAAAGAAACCCCATTATCGGATATTAATAAATATTATCCTTACAGAAAAAAGATATCCGTATTAATTATTTTTGTTCTAATCTTGCTCGTCGTGATGGTTTATATTGGAGTTGTAGTTGGCATTCTAATAATCCCAGTATTATTAATTTTATCTCTGCTCATTTTTAGAAAAAAATACTCTGATAAAGAAAAATTCATCCTTCTGCTTTCATGTATTGGATTAGGATTAACACTATTAGTTGAATTGATAGTGTTATCAGGCGATATCGGCCGAATGAATACAGTATTTAAATTCTATTTACAGGCATGGACATGTCTGTCTTTAAGTTCATCTTGGTATATTTACCAACTAATTTTGAGCTCTAAAAAATATAAGGAAAATAATTATCTTTCCGCTTGGAGGACTTTCGCTATTCTTCTCTTCATTTCAGTTCTTATGTTCCCAATTATTGCAAGTGCCGATAAAATAACGGATCGCATGTCTCCACAGGTTCCTATTACATTAGATGGAATGGAATACATGCGTTATTCCAGTTATTTAGAAAATTCAAAAGAATTGGATCTGCGGCAGGATTATGACCTTATTCGCTGGATGCAAGAAAATATTTCCGGCACACCGACGATCATTGAAGCAAATGTTCCGGAATACCGTTGGGGCAATCGCATTTCAATTTATACGGGTTTACCTAGCGTAATTGGTTGGAATTGGCATCAACGTCAGCAGCGTGTTATTAATCCATCTGAATGGGTTTTTAATCGTGTTGAAGATGTGGAGAAATTTTACTCCGGAACGGAATTATCAACCGCATTAGATCTAGTGGATAAATATAATATTGAGTACATTGTAGTTGGACAATTGGAAAGAGCGATTTACACGCAAGAAGGCATTGAAAAATTCTTCACTGATAACAGCGATAGGTTTGAAGTATATTATTCAAATGAAGATACTTATCTACTGAAGGTAGTTCAATAATTTATGATTGACTTAATTAAGTGGTGGATATTTTTTGAGATTATTGGATGGCTGCTTTTTCCGATTTGTTTTTACCTTTTTAGAAACCAATTTGATAAGGGATTTACATTTTCTAAAATAATTGCTTTGTTGATCTGGGGGTATGTGTTTTGGATTGGAAATACTTTCGGAATTATTGGAAATACCCAGGCCGGGGCTATTTTCGCATTATTTTTTGTTTTAATGGTTTCGGCGATATGTTTAGCAAAACATGCGTGCCCTTCCGAAATTTATGTTTGGATCAAAAATAATATAAAAATAATTATTTTCACAGAAGTATTATTTATAATTTCCGCGTTATTTATGATGATGCTTCGGGTGTCTAACCCAGAGATCATCGGGACAGAAAAGCCGATGGAGCTTGCATTCATCAATTCAATTCTCAAATCCCCATCATTTCCTCCTAACGATCCGTGGTTGTCAGGATATTCAATTTCTTACTATTATTTCGGGTATTTGATCGTTGCGGCAATTATCAAG
>JAUSPC010000113.1 GCA_030655835.1 Pelolinea sp. | reverse complement strand
TATCTGGTATCTTTGTATACAGGTAAGCTGTGCGTATGTGTTCATGAATGCTCCTTTGATTTAGTCGTTAGAGAGGCGCTTATCTTACCGCAGCTTATCTCTCTAACGCTTTCAAAGTTGCACTTGCTAGTTGAATTCAAGTTGTATTACCCTTCCTTTCGGTTTTCTTCCTTACCAACCCAATGGCCTATACAATGGGAAGATTTTTGCCCGAGAAATATAAGCCAGCTTTTTATGATGCGGCTGTGTCCTATGTACACCCGCCATTAGGGATTTTCCCGCATATCAACCCAGGCGAAATCTTCGTGTGGGCTGGTATTGCCAATGGTGTTGAGCAAGCCGGCTATAACATCTCTGAACTTGCTGTCCGCTATCTGTTAATTGGCCTTGTTGTCATCCTCCTGCGCGGTATTGTGACCGAACGTATCACAGCCGTAATGTGGAAGACCAAGGAAGCGAAATAGGTGGAGGATTAATAAAATGAAAAGTATAAATAAGTTTCTATCAAATATGGGGCGTTCTGTAGGCAAAGTGGTTGGCGCTCTCTATCAAGCTGGCCGCGACTCGATCGATCAGATTATGACCAATGTGTTACCCTTCATGGCTTTTATTGCCATGGTCATTGGCGTCATCCTGGCAACCGGTATTGGTGATTGGATTGCAAACACACTATCTCCCTTGGCTTCAAGTTTGACCGGCCTCGTAGTGTTATCCCTCATCATTGGTGTGCCAGTGCTCTCACCCCTGCTTGGACCTGGTGCTGTGATTGCCTCAATTATCGGCACTCTACTGGGTACTCAGTTTGCCAATGGTTCAATTCCTGCCCAATGGGCACTTCCGGCTCTGTTTGCCATCAACCCACAGGTTGGTTGCGACTTTATTCCGGTTGGTCTGGCCTTAGGCGAAGCAGAACCTGAGACTGTTGAAATTGGCGTACCAGCGGTTCTGTTCTCACGTTTTATTACAGGACCCATAGCCGTTATCTTGGCTTGGTTGGCCGGTACAGGTATGTACAGTTAAGAAATAGTTCTTAGTACATTGAGGCAGCTGAAGTACTATGCTGCCTCAATGTACACAAAAAATATTGACTAGGTATTATAAAAAATCATATAATCATCATTATGATAAAAAAGGACAATAATCATGGCAGACTACAAAAAATTAGTGATTGAAGCAGGACCAGGCGGATGGGGAGGACCATTAACAATCGAACCAAAACCCGGCCGCGATATAATCGCTTCAATAACCGGCGGAGGAATTCACCCAGTTGCTCAGAAAATTGCTGATCTGACTGGCGGAGTTGCCAAAGACGGATTCAGCAGCGGGGTGGGGTTTGACGAAATTGCCTGTGCGGTGATCGATTGCGGTGGCACTGCGCGTGTGGGTGTTTATCCTATGAAAAAAGTCCTTACGGTTGATATTTATGCCACCAAACCGGCAGGCCCGCTTTTCCGCTTCATCACACCTGAATATTTTGTGTCGGGTGTACGCGTTGAAGATCTTGGAAAAGACAAAAAGTAGTTTAGAAAAATTCGCTGTGAATTTTTCAAGTCACATTGAACCAAACATCGATACGATCCAACTAACAATTAAATAATTAAATGAGCAATTTGACAGTCAAGATCCATACATGATCTGATAGTATTTTTGGTGCAAAATTTAAAAGGAGAATCAATTGGTCAAATATACGGCAACAGTTACCCAGATAGGACCTTTAGTAGAAGAATTTATCAACGCCGGTATTTTAGTCTTCTTTGGTGAGGGCGCCCCCCCTGAGTTAGTGGAATTTTCCATTATTCATAATGGCAGGGATCTGAAAAAGGATTTAGTACCAGATGATGTGATTTTCATTGATGATCAGGAATACAAAGTTCTTGCGGTTGGAGAAGTGGCAAATTCAAATTTCAGAAATCTAGGTCATTTGATCATGAAATTCAATGGTAAAGAAAAAGTTGAATTGCCGGGTGATGTTTGTGTTGAAAACAAACCAATTCCACCGATCAAGGTCGGTTCAACAATCAAAGTACTGGGTAATTAGACCCTATAGAATAATAAATCGAGGTGAGAAATGGCAACATTAAAAGAGCGATTATTAGAGCGAGAAAAAAAAGAAGGTCCCTATCGAATTGGGTTAGTTGGGGCCGGCCAAATGGGCACTGGACTAATCTCCCAAATGGAAAAAATGTATGGATTGAAAATCATGGCTGTTGCGGATGTGCTGGATACTCGGGCTGAGGACGCATACAAAGAAGCTGGGGTTGATCTATCATCTGTACACTGGGTGGAAGATAATACGGCCAAAGCTGATGAATTTATCAGATCCGGCCAGCGCGTTACAACACACTCATCCGAATTTCTGGTTAACATTCCAGGTTTAGACGCGATAGTAGAAAGCACAGGCGTACCAAATGTAGGTGCGATCATATGCAGCCAGGCAATTGACGCTGGCAAACCAATGATCAATATGAATGTGGAAACTGACGCGACCATTGGTTACTACCTGACAAAAAAAGCTGTCGATAAAGGGATTGTATACTCGTTAGTAGCAGGTGATGAACCCGGTTCAATAAAAGAAATTTATGATTTTGCGGACGCGCTGGGTTTTGAGATTGTCACTATTGGAAAAGGCAAGAATAATCCTCTTGATCGATCCGCAACACCAGACACTTTGAAACAAAGGGCTGCTAGCAAAAATATGAGTGTCAAGATGCTGTGTTCATTTGTTGATGGCACCAAAACCATGGTCGAGATGACTTCTGTTGGGAATGCGACCGGTTTTGCGCCAGAAATTCGGGGAGCGTATGGTCCAAATTGTGAAGTTGGAGATCTGCCAAAAGTTTTTGTGCCTAAATCGGCCGGTGGGATCTTTGAAAATAGAGGCGCAGTAGATTATGCCGTTGGTCCCGCTCCAGGTGTATTTGTTATCATCACTACGGATCAACCAAAAATAAAAGCGGATCTTAACTATCTAGGGTTGAGTGGCCATGGAGACTTTTGGAGCTTATATCGTCCCTACCACCTGGCAAATCTGGAAACCCCCATTACTATTGCTCATGTGATGTTGGATAACGCTGAAACACTCAATACAAAACGTGCTCCAGTTGCAGAAACAATAACGGTGGCAAAGAAAGACCTCAATCCCGGTGATATGGTTGATGCTTTGGGTGGATATACTGTTTATGGCATGATTGAGAAAGCGGTAATTGCCAAAGAACAAAACTTGGTACCGCTCGGTTTAACTGTTGGCGGTAAAATAGTAAAACCCGTAAAGATAGGCGAAGCAGTTTCTTATGATGCTATCGAATTAGATGAGGAAAAACTAATTGTCAAGCTTAGGCGGGAGCAGGATAAAATGATATCTGGTTTATAAACAAATCAATGGGTGAAATAAATAAATTCTTATTGGAGTATGTCAACAAAATTAGTTCGCTGAGTGATCAGAGAACAAAGATAATTAATTCATCAATACCAAAATTTATTCGAAATGAAATAAATCAATCTCTGAATGCAATTGCATTCAGAGATTATGTTATCCGCGACTTGTTTGAAATAAGCATGCGGCAGTCTGCAAGCCATTTTGTTGCTTTAGATAAAAATAGCTGGAATCAATTTCAAGATACGATTAAACTCGATTTATTTTCGATCCACTCAAATTGGTCATTGGAAGATGGAAAAGATTTAGCTGACCTTTCTTTGCACAAGAGGATTTATCAAAATACCGATGCAGATGCTATCGTTATTTGCCATCCAGCGGAAATATATGAATTGGTTCTTAAGAACATTGATTTCCTGAAAACGCCGCACCTCCCCAAATCAAGTATCTTTGATAAATTCATCGTTCTGCAAGATGATCATTTCGAAACGCAAGATAAATTCAAAAGACTTATGTTCTCATACGAAAAAGGGTTAATATCCTGGGGGAAAAGCTTGTTTGAAGCGATTAATCAAATAGAACTGTTGATTTTTAGCGCGAAAGTGGCGCTTATCCACACCGGCACCTCTAAAAAAAGATCTTAATTTAGGAATTTATTCTGCATCTTATCTTATTTAGGTGGGAAATTTACTTAATCTTCGTAAATCAGCTATTCAAGAAATTCAATTCATCATACAAATATTCCCACCCTAATCTCTTAGTAGTTTTTCACCAGTTAAATGGTCAGTAATCAAGTGATTAATAAATTTTCCCCGCAGCGCGGCTCGGACAATATTTACTTTTTCTGGACCGCCCGCTAAACCGACAACTTGTTTGATCTCTTTTAATTCTTCAAGCGAGATCCCTATTACACGGTTGTCGATTTCTGTAAGGACAATATTTCCGTTCTTATCTAAAAACCTCAGTGCGATATCGCCAACAACACCTTTTTCAAGGAGCATCTTTAGCTCATCCTCTGATAGGATTGTGCCATCCCGCATCAATACAGAATCCGGGGTAGGAGCCCCTAAACCAATAAAAACAATATCAAGTCTCTTGAAAAGATCATAGGTTTCTTTTACATATGATTCTGAAAGAATAGCTTTCCTGATAGAAGCATGATCCAAAATGCCAGGTAAATTTAGAAGATGTAATTTTGATCCAATTTGTGTGACCATGCGCCTAAGAATATACGTGGCATGCGCACGTGATTCTGGCAGTCCCAACCCGCCAAGAACCTGGATCAATTCACAATCACGGTAATCCATGTTTGGAATAGCATCCGCCATCGCGCGGAGGGTTGTTCCCCAAGAAATGCCGATCATACTTGGTTTGGTCACAACCCTCGTAAAATATTCAGCTGCGGCAACACCAATTTCTTTGGATACAGCAATTTGTGAATACGGATCGCTGACCTCCACAATATAGACTTCATCGATTCCATATTTTTTTTCTAGCGCAGTTTCAATATCGGTGTGAATACCGGGAACTCCGCTGATCGTAATTTTGACAATACCAAAATCTTTGGCTTGAGTTAATAGCCGTGAAACTTTGGGGCGGGAAATCTTCAACAGGCTACTGATTTCTTGCTGCGTTTGATCATTCTCATAATATAATCTGGCAACTTTTTGTAAAAGTCGATAATCTACACTTTGTGTTCGCGCCATTATGTATCCCCGTTTCTAATTCTTACAATTATTCATGAGTGAGATTTTGTCTATTTGAATTATATAATATTTATTGTCTTTTTAAACATAAGCAAAATCCAGTGTTAGTCAATCTGAAGCCATGTGCTGATCGCGCATCATACCCTCGTGGTATCAAGGAGCTTACCCATTGACTTAAAATCCACTGGTTGTAATAAGGTCTTTACCCCTTCCATCTTTTCATCTCCCCACGGCTGCTCAACCTTAAAATCTCCTCTTCTTACATGGACTCACACTGCATACCCTCGGGGTATCATATGTGGCAATCCCTCCTACCCGCGTGTCATCGCGAGCCTTCGTAAATAACCTGGTGATCTTGGTCGGTTATGTAAGTAGCCTTTTCAATTAAAAAACTCCCTCATTTGCGTGAGAGAGTTTCATTAACTAAAAGGTACTAACTAAAAAATATGATCGCTATCACAGGCGCGAACAGCGAGCTCACCAGCGACATGACAGTGATGAGGGTGTTCAGTGAAGGACCGGCTGTATCCTTGAAGGGATCGCCAACCGTGTCGCCTATCACGCCCGCTTTGTGCGCCTCAGAGCCCACACCGCCGTATTGACCGGTCTCAATGAACTTCTTGGCGTTGTCCCACAGGCCGCCCGCATTCGACATCAAGAGCGCAAAGATCACACCGGTGAAGATCGCTTCGCCCATGTAGCCTGGGAGCGATGAACCTATGAAAGTGCAAATGACATTATCAGACAATGCTTTCCTACAGGTACTGGTTTTATAGACCTAACTGGCTGAGAGTTTAAACGAGTTGTTTTCAGATTGAACCATCGACCAGGGAAACGTTTGGGATTTTCATCATCAAATATGGTATTCTTTCTGGGGCAAAAAATTGCACTTATGTCTTGAGATCAATTTGGTATTTTAATAAAACTGCTGAATTCAAGTCTCAAGTGCAACCGTGATATTTTAAGAATACCACAGGTGATGTGAAAGACAGACATTTCCTGGGTCTTGTATTCAATCGATTTTCAGCAAATTGAATGTCCGCATTCGTTAGTTTACTAAAATCAGTGTTTTTGGGAATGTATTGGCGAATCAGCCCATTCGTATTTTCATTGGTCCCT
>JAUSPC010000103.1 GCA_030655835.1 Pelolinea sp. | reverse complement strand
GAAGAAGGTCGCAATTTACGGGCCGCTGTTGAAGCCACAGTCCGCCAGGTAAAACATCCTTTCCCGGCCAGTAAGTTACCAGTGCGAGGACGGTTCAGGGTAAGCTGCATGCTAATTGGATCGGCAATGATAACGAATGTTCGCCGTATCCAACGCTACCTGGAAGCCAAACTAAAGCTGGAAAATGAGCAAATGAAGACCCAAAAGGAGCAGGAATGCTCCCAGGAACAACCGTCTGTTTCTTTTTTTGTTTCCCTGAAAACTATTTTCCGCGGTTGGATGGCGCCAAAAACACTTAAACAGGTAGGATTCGGATATTAAATATTTGTTTTTTCAGTAAAGTCATTTATAAGATCATAAAATATTCAGGGATTAATTTTTCACAATTATGGTTTGGGACCAATTCGGCTTTTATGGGTTTAACAATGAATATTGTTCATCAATGAATATCTTATATCCAGAATAAGTGTCTTTGATCTGGTACAAGGCCAGATCAGCTGCTTTCATCAATTGTTCTATTTCAATTCCATGATTCGGATAAATGCTCGCGCCCATACTGGCGGTGATATGCACATTCTTTCCGTCTATCAAAATTTCTTTTTTCAAAGCAATGGTCAGTTTCTCCATTACCCGAATGAGATCTTTTTTATTTCTTATTTCCTCAGCAAGAACAGTGAATTCATCTCCCCCAACCCGAGCGCACGTATCACTGCTGCGGACGGCTTCTGATAAGCACCAGGCGACTTCAACCAGCACTTTATCCCCAAAAGGGTGTCCGTACATATCATTGACAAGTTTGAACTTGTCCAAATCGATCACAACAATTCCAAATTTCTTTCCGCTCCGTTCTGAACGGGAGACAGCCAATTCGAATCGGTCTTCAAGAAGCATCCGGTTGGGGAGGTTTGTTAAATAATCATGCGTTGCCAGATGCGTTAATCGCATTTCAGCGTCCTGGCGTGCAACTGCGGCTCCGATTATTTTCGCTGCAGTCTTAAGCGCATCCAACTCAGCCGATGACCAATTCTTTTCATCAGAACAGTGATCAAATCCGATAAATCCCCATAAAATTTGATCAGCAAATATCGGTACAACCACAAGCGTATGCACATCCATTTTCAATAAATGAGATTGTTCTTCAGATGGAAGATCCACTACATTTCCGCAGATCATTTCACCATTTCGGAACACGTTCAACCAGCGGGAAAAACCAAATACCCGATAATCAGTTTCGTTCGCGTCCAGAAATTCTTTTAGTGGATGCACACCTTTGGTTGTCCATTCTGCCTGCAGGACAGCACATAATCCATGCTCTTCCTGTGTTTCATTTTTATATATATATGCCCGATCTGACCGCGTGGATTTGCCTAAATGTTCCAATACATCATTGATCCGTGCCCCCCAATCCAATTGAGAAAGAAAAACCTCTGCCGCATAATTAACCGCTTGTTGGATCTCATCACGCCTTCGAAGTTCATTCTCGATCCGTTTATGTTCGAGCGCTGAAAGAACACACTGCATCAGGGAAATTTGATTCACATGGTCTGGAGGGATCACGTATTGGACCCCTTTTGCGATCAGTGATTGAGAAAGTGCGCGATCAGCATACGTGATTAGAATGATCGGGGTCTCAGAATTATTTTCCTGCATATAATCTAAAAGATCTTCGATCTTTTTAACATTGTTAATATGAACGAGAACAAGGCGGGGGCTTTCCTCAATTAGTTCGTTCTTGGATTTATCAACTGAATTTAAATGGATACACTTAAAATCCTTTAATTCACATTGCGAAAACAAGGTAGATAAGCGGGTTTTCCCAACTCTGTCCTGCCCGATCAGGAAGATTTTTTGTTCTAAAATCAGTTTCCCCATAATTCCTTAATGAAATTGAAATTATTGACAGGTAAAATAAACCACCGCATTTACCTTAGCCCTCCAAGTTTAAATTATTCGAGGATTTTTCGTCCTCAAATATTATTAATTTATTATACTGTTTTTCTCCGTGATTTCAACCACCTGTATAGGTTCAATACATATGAGACACTTGGAGCCAAGACTGTGAGTAGTTAGACTGAATATATTCTTTTGGTCTAAGGTTGTCCAGTGAATGATGTGGTCTGACATGGTTATAGATTATTATTAAACGAATTTATTTCCCTGATGTCATGCTTGATCGAGTAATTTACATTTCAAAATCCGCGTAAAACTAATAAAACAAATTTTAGTTGTAAAATAAAGAAACTGTATCTTCAGGCAAATTATTATTCTAATCAGTCAGAAAATTAATTCAATATGGTTTTAGAAAAAACAATAATTCTATGTTTTTTTATACTGAAAACACACTCTTCAAATAAAGGCTAATTAATAATGGGCAATTCACAAACAATCCTAATAGTAGATGGTGATGCTAATTCGCGAAATTCGTTAGAACGCATTCTTCGCTTACAAGGATTTGATCCACTTGGGTTATCAAGCGGAAAAGATGCCATTGACCTGGTAACAAAGAAGGCCCCACCACTGGCTCTGATCAACCTCCAATTAGCTGATATACCCGGGATGGACGTATTGAAAACAATAAAGAAGATTTCGCCTAATACAGAATGTATCATTTTGACCGGGTTGGCGTCTTCTGAAACCGCAATTCAATCCGTAAACCTTGGTGCATATTCATACGTGCAGAAACCTTATGATGAGGATCAATTAATTTTAAGGATCAAACGTGCGCTTGAAAAGAGAGAAACCGATCGAACATTAGCTGAAACACAAGCACGCTACAGCCAATTATTCAACTGTGCCCAGGATGGGATCGTAACTGTTAATTTTGATGGGAAAATCCTGGATTTTAATACTTCTTTCAAAGAATTGGTCGGTTACTCTGGAAAAGAACTTTTTGAAATGACATTTTGGGATCTGACTCCAAAAAAATGGTATGGGCTGGAAGAAACCATCATCAAAGAACAGGTTAAAGCGCGTGGTTATTCCGATCTCTACGAAAAAGAATATATACACAAAAATGGAACCATCATCCCGATAGAAGTATCTGCGTACCTTTCCGATAAAAATTCTCGAGAAATAAATACGATGTGGGCTTATGTACGGAACATTTCCGACCGTAAATTGGCGGAAACGAAACTTCTCAACCAATTACTTGAGGTAACCATTTTACAAAATATCACTGAAGCAGGGACAACCGCGGACAGCGTTGATGACCTGATTCATCAGGCATCGGTTATTTTACAAGAGACGTTGTACCCAGAAAATTTTGGTATTTTTTTGTTTGATCCGAACAAAGGGGCTCTCTTCCGCCACCCTTCTTTCAAGACCACTCTTAATAATGACATTTACAAAGATAAGGCAGTTTACCCCTCAAAAGGTGTCTTAGGACGGGCTTATCAAACCCGGCTACCGCAGAGAGTGTCAGATGTGAGCCAAGATGAGGATTATTTAGAAGCATTCAGTGAGATCCAATCGGAATTGGCTGTCCCGATCATCATAAACGATCAAGTATTTGGCATCATCAATACTGAAAGCCCAACGATTAACCACTATTCAGAAGAAGATGAAAAAATTCTCATTACTCTCGCAAATCAATTGGCAACCAGCATAACCAAAATTCAACTTGATACATCACAAAAACAAAAAACAAAAGAAATTGCTGCTTTGTATGATACAGCGGTTGCTACAAGCAGCATTGTCGATCCCGAATCTCTTTATCTCAAGATCTATGAGCAAGTGCATGAATTGTTCCCATTGGATACCCTCATATTGGTTGAATATAACATGGATGATGAGACCATAAAAGTTGCCTTCGCCATGGAAGATGGCAAACCGATCAGCGATTGGCTGGGGAAAAGATTTGATAAATCGGAAAGCGGATTGATCGGGTGGGTGATCCAGCAGCGAAAACCATTTCTTTCGCATAACCTCAATGAAGAGATTCTACCGGTTGATTCACCAACTGTTGATAAAGAGGTACGCTCTTGGCTTGGAGTACCGTTGATCACCAAAGGGAAGGTCGTCGGTGGTCTTTCCGTCCAAACATTTGATGCTAATGTGTATGATAATAACCATCAACGATTGCTCGAATCATTGGCCGCACAATTAGCCAGCGCGATCGACAATGCTCAGTTGATCGAACAGTCAAAGCGTCAGATCGAACGATTGGAAGCGCTTCATGATATTGACATGGTAATAAACTCCAGCCTGGATCTGCGGGTCACATTAAACATTTTTCTAGACCAGGTCGTTGAGAAATTATTGGTAGACGCAGCAGTTGTTCTGCTCTTAAATCCAAAAACAAATATGCTTGAGTATTCAGCCAGCCGCGGGTTCCGCACGCATACGATCGAACAATATACACTACCGATGGATGAGGGTTTATCCGGAAAAGCTGCCATGGAACACCATTTAGTAAAAGCACTCAACCTGTTTGAGGTGGATGATGATCTTACATATACAACCCTGATGCAGGAAGAAAATTTTGTAAGTTATTATAGCGTGCCCCTGGTAGCAAAAGGCCACGTGAAAGGTGTCTTAGATATATTTAACCGAACCCCGCTCAACCCGGACCAGGATTGGTTTAATTTTCTTGAAACACTGGGAGGGCAAGCGGCAATCGCAATAGATAACGCCACTCTTTTGGAAGATCTGCATCGATCGAATATTGAACTTACATTGGCATACGACACTACTCTGGAAGGCTGGTCAAAAGCGCTCGACCTTCGTGATAAAGAAACAGAAGGTCATACGCAACGCGTCGTTGATATCACCATAAAAATTGCCCGGGCATTAGGTGTTCCCGAAGAAGAACTGATCCATATTCAACGCGGTGCTCTTCTACATGATATTGGTAAAATGGGTATTCCTGATTCCATTCTGCTCAAACCTGGTCCATTGACAAAAGATGAGTGGATGATCATGAGCCGCCATCCGCAATATGCTTATGATCTGATCTATCCTATTGCCCATCTGCGGCCAGCAGTGGATATTCCTTACCATCATCATGAACGTTGGGACGGGGGTGGGTATCCGCTCAAACTAAAAGGCGAAGAAATTCCTCTGGCAGGCCGTATTTTCGCGATCGTGGATGTATGGGATGCGGTCACTTCTGATCGTCCTTATCGAAAAGCATGGACAGCGAAAAAAGCCCTAAATTATATCAGAGATCAAAACGGCAAACACTTTGATCCGCGGATAGTGGAGATTTTCTTGGAATTGGTCAAAACAGAATTGATCGATCACCGTGATTAAGGTTGACTATTCACAATTTTATATATGAAAGGATCGATTATCATGAAAATTAATTTTTTTCTTATGACTGCCATTTTATTGTTTTCAATCTCCTGCGCATCCTCTGAAGCAATACCGACTCAAAATAACACTGACATTTTAACCGAATTTCCTTCCGAGACAGCTTTAGCTACAACAGGTGAAATAAGTGGAACACTGCTGCAATTGCCAACGCCAATCATTGGGACAGTGGCGCTTGATTTTTCCGAACGGCCGTGCAGCGCAGCTTGGTCAAACAATGGTGAATACCTCCCCTGCCCAGGTGATTTGGAAGATATAAAAGGTGGCTATGCAAACCGTTTTGAACAGGTTGTCATTGAGGGGAATATTCATATTGATCAACCCGGATTATTGACCATTCCTGCCCAAAAAGGAAGTGGTTATTATGCCATTTTCGGAAAATATCCACCGTTTACGGTACAGTCAGGTGATCACTTCCAGGCAGTTCTTGCCTGCGCAGACAGCCATCCAGATTGTGATGTGAATTTTTCATTGGAATATACCAATCCAGACAATACGATCCAACAGGTAGCAGGAGCAAAGTGGAATAAAATATTTGACCCCGAGAACAGCTATATCTATGCGAATGTGAATTTGGATACTCTGGCAGGAAAAACTATTCAGT
>JAUSPC010000102.1 GCA_030655835.1 Pelolinea sp. | reverse complement strand
AATGGGTTTTTCGATGCGTACCGAGTGCTTTATCCAGAGAAAGAAGAATATTCATATTGGACATACCGATTTGGAGCTCGTTCAAAGAATGTCGGATGGCGGTTGGACTATTTTTTATTAACTGAAAATATTATGGATAAGACTAAAGATGTGATCATCCATAGTGATGTCCTGGGATCGGACCATTGTCCGGTATCTCTTATTTTAGATATCTAATTTTCTAACGCGGAGTCATATTGATGAAAAAAATAATAATTGTTGATGATCATGAAGTAGTTCGACTGGGTTTGAAAAGCATCTTGGATCAATACCCACAATATAAAGTGATTTCTGAAGCAAGCAGCGCGGATGAAGCCGTTCAGAAAGTGAAAGAATTGAAGCCAGATATTGTTTTAATGGATATTCGGTTACCGGGCAAATCTGGGATTGAAGCGTGTGAAGAAATTACGGCAACTCACCCGAAGATAAAGGTGATCATGCTGACTTCGTATGCTGAAGATGAGATGCTTTTCTCGGCGATAAAATCTGGAGCATCAGGGTATGTGTTGAAACAAATAAACTCAGAAGGACTTATTCAGTCTCTTGATGCTGTTGCTCGTGGAGAAGCATCATTGGATCCTGCGGTGACGCAAAGAGTATTCCAGGAAGTACGCCGAGCGGTTATAGGGGAAGAAGCAGCTTCATTTTCAAGTCTGAGCCAACAAGAAAAAATGGTATTAAAACTGGTTGCTGAAGGAAATACGAACAAAAAAATCGCAAGCGCGCTCTTCCTTGGCGAAGGGACCGTAAGGAATTATGTCAGCAGCATATTATCAAAATTGGATGTCAGTAATCGCGCAGAAGCCGCTGCATATGCTGTCGAACATAATCTAAAAAATTATTTGTAAAGATTTGAAAATATTTTCAGGATCTTTGGAAGAAAAATCAATATTCCAATTAATATTGCAAATAATGAAGTAACCAAAACACCTGCGGCGCTGACATCTTTTGCTTTTTTTGCCTGAAGGCTAAAATCAGGACTAAATAGGTCGACCGTAAATTCAAGCGCCGTATTAAATAATTCAGAAATAATCACCAGCATGATGGTTAATATCAAGATCAACCAATCTGAATTAGTAATATTAAGTAAAAACCCAGCAGTGATCATAATTAAACCAATGAACATATGGATTTTAAGGTTCTTTTGTGTTCGGTATGCAGTTTGAATACCCGCAAATGCATTTCGAAAAGAAAATTTGAATCTATCAATATCGTTTGAATTCATTAAGTGTTTATCACTCCCAACAATTCATTTTGAAGATCGAACATTCTTTTCTCTTCCATATCTGTTGCATGATCGTAATCGAGCAAATGCAATAATCCATGAATACATAGGGTGAGAAGTTCAAATTCAAGTGAGTGGTTTTTCTCTTTTGCCTGGTAATTCGCATTTTTTGGGGAAATAACAATATCGCCTAAAAAGATCCGGCCAGACTCGGGGTTTATATCACCAGATTTGAATGATAAAACATCTGTGGTTTCATTGATGCCTAAATATTGGTTTTTTAATTCCTGCAATTTATCATTAGATTCAAAGGCGATAGTTAATTCCTGATCTGACAACTTCAAGAACTCCAATGCTTTCCCAACCTTATTACTGATAGCGCGCTTATTAATTCTTACTAAATAACGATCGTTCCGTAAAATATTTATCATTGAATTCTATTCGCTCTTATTGTTTGATTCCTGGGCGGGGTATTTGATCCGGTGATGATAGGTGTTACTGAATGTGCGTGAAAAAGAGTTGATCACTTTTTGAATATCAAAAAGGGTTAGATCTGCGTTGTTTAATTGTCCAATACGTAAATAATAATTGATCGATTCTTCGACGATCGATTTAATTTCTTGTATGGTTTGAGGATTTTCCGATCGAATTCGTGCCTCAGTTCCGTCAGCTAACATCAATAGCGCAGTTTCTTTGCTTTGGGGAATAGGGCCTGGATATTGAAACAGACTTTTCTCAACAAATTCCTCTCCGCCTGCATCTTCAACCGCCTGTCTGAACTGGTATCGGGTAAGGGTTGTGCCGTGATGTTCAAGAATGAAAGCTTGAATTTGCGGAGGAAGACGGAAATTTTTCGCCAGGTTGATGCCATCGGCAACATGTTGGATAATTGTTGCCGCGGAAATTACAGGGTCCATATCATCGTGTGTATCCATTTGACTGGGGAGTTGATTTTCGATGAAAAAGGATGGGTTTAACGATTTACCAATATCGTGATACAGCACACCAACCCTTGTCAATAATGCATCGCCATTTACTTCTCGAGCAGCTTGTTCAGCCAGATTAGCAACTTGTAGACAGTGTTGGTAAGTGCCCGGCGCTTTTGTTAAGAGATCGTGTAATAGGGGATGATCGGGGCGCGATAGATCCATCAATTGAAGTGCTGTGGTTTTCCCTAAAATATGAGAAATTACAAATTGGAAGATCAATGCCAAACTGATCGAACCAATCCCGTTTACGAATGCGGCACCGATCAGCGTGCTTGCACCTGAAATATCGAGAAATGAGTTTGTTAATCGATAGGAAATAACCATAGCGCTGCCGCTTATGGCAAGCGCCAATCCTGCCATAAAGAAGATGGTTATACGCCGCCCTCGGCCTAGAACAAAGATAGATATTGCTGTTGGGATGAAATAATACAGCGCCAGGTCAACAGAATTTAATTGATTATATGAAACTAAGATGCTCAGTGATATGGCACCTATTAGGCCGGTTTCGTAATCAAAAATGCTAGAAATTGTTAATCCAAAGGCAGCTATCGGGAAAAGGTAAGGGAGGATGGTATGGTTTGAAACCAATAAACGAGCGGTCAGAAGAAACAACAAGAACAGGATGGTGATAATAGATAAACCTGTAATTGATTGCCCTTTTGTTTGCCTCACCCTGTTAAGAAATAAATAATTCATTCCAATAAGCACAATAATTAGAAGACCGGCGGATAAGTAATCATAGGTTTTATTTTTTGGCTCTGTATACCCGAGTTCTTGAAGCGCTTCCCAGGTTAAGGCATCGATCACTTCCCCGTTGTTAACTATTGTTTCTCCTGCTGCATAACTCTTGCTTACTGGTTCGATCGATGCACGGGCAGTTGAGATGGCTTCTGCAGATTTTTCGTTACTATATAAACTATTAGCAATGATCAATTGTGAAATAAAATCGCTTATTATCAAAGATTCTTGTTCATTAAATTCGAACCCAATTTGCGGGGAAAGATCTCTCTGCCTGGTTAATACTTGATCCTCGCGAATAGTGTTCCCCATAACCTGTTCAAGCAAATAAAGGGACTCTGCTTTAATGGACTCCCATTTTTCGTCAGTGAAACTTAGGATCGCATTCGCATTTGCATCGGAGATAACAATGCTTTCAATCGCCTGAATATCTAAGTTCTTTTGGTCTTTATCTGCAAATTCATCTGCCCGGATGGAGGAAATATAACCAACGATGGTTCTAAGAGTTTCTAATTGGGTGCGGCTAATTGCAGGATCTGCTGGCAGGTAAACAGGTGCGACTGTTTTCTCTGCCTTATCCTGTTCTAGACCTGTGCGATATTCACTGATATATGAGAACGATCTGGGTGCATGAATATCTTGGAAAGCCACCTCACCAATGCTTAATAATGACGGGGTTGGGCGTAAAGAAATCGGCAGAACAATTATTGCGAAAATAAGTATTGAAACAATTGTTAAAGCACCAATAGTTTTAATTTGTTCCGGAAGCTGCTGCTTATTCTTATTAATTGGAGGGATTTTTTGCATTATTTAGATAATATGCTTTTAACAATATTACTAATTCGATCATTTGAAGCTTGTCCCTGTACTTCTTCGATGACCTTTTTCATTACAATGCCCATTTGCTTAATTGAAGTAGCATTCAATTCTGAAATTGTTTTATCAATGATATTGTTCAATTCAGCATCAGTTAATTCGGATGGTAGAAATTTCTGTAAAACTAAAATTTCTGTTTCCAGCGGGGGTATCATTTCGTTCCGATCTGCTTTTACCGCTTCCGCAATCGTTTCTTCTTTAGTTTTGATCTCCTTTTGGATAATACCAAAAATTGAGATGTCATCTAATTCTTCACCCTTGTCTACTTCCGCTCGTTTAATAGACGAAAGGGCTAAACGAATCGCGGTTTTGCTAAAAACATCTTTTTCTTTCATGGCTTTATGTAAAGCTTCAGTAAGCGCGACTTTAATGGACATATTTCCT
>JAUSPC010000092.1 GCA_030655835.1 Pelolinea sp. | reverse complement strand
AGGTCCAGATAGACATGAATAAACAAAAGCCAATCATCAATTATTCACCAGGAAAAGACCATCCCTGGAAACAGGATTATGGTTATCGCTTGAATGGTAAACTAATTCACCAAAAGAATTTGGTTGAATCAGGGTGACATTTTCATTGGTGAATAAGGGTGTCATATTCACTGGTGAATGACACTCTTCGTTGTATTAAACTTTAATATGTCACACTCCGTGAGAAACTAAGGAGATGAGACAAATGACAAAAATAACATTAGCATGGGAATTATTAGAACAAGGGATATCCAAGAGCCATGCCGCAAAACATCTTGGGGTATCCCGCAGGACAATTATCCGCTGGGCTCAAGCAATTCAAACACACGGGGACCTACAAACCTTTTTGGACTATTATCATCAAGCCAAGAAAGGATCACGTCAGAAGCGAAAGATTGACGCAATCTTGAAACGCCGCATCTGGGCTATACGGGAAAAACGTCATCAATGTTGTGGGCAAAAGATTCAATACTTTTTAGAAAAAGAGTATGACACGCAAGTGAGTGTTACGACCATTTATAAAGTGTTGTCTGAAAAGTATCAACTGCGATCCAAATGGCAGAAGAATAAGCTCCGTGGGCCTGTTCCGGTGGCTAAATCAGCCCGCGAGGTGGTTCAGATGGATACAGTGCTCTTTGGAGATGTGTTTGCCTTTACAGCCATCGATATTTTCACCAAGGAATGTGATGTTTTACTGCGTTCTTCACTCGAGGCGGTTGATGGTAAAGTATTTCTGGATCACTGCATGCCAAGGCGTTTTGATAACTTCTCGGAGATCATTCAAACAGACGGCGGTAGTGAATTCAAAGGGTTATTTTCGGATACAGTTTCAGCTTATTGCCATCGGCATCGTGTTGCCAGGCCATACAGAAAGAATGAGCAAAGTTATATTGAAAGTTTCAACCGCAGCCTGCGCAAAGAGTGTTTGGGTTGGTCTAAATATAAGGCCTCTGAAATCCCTCAACTTACCCTGCAGGTTGAAGAATGGTTACGGTATTATCATTATGTGCGCCCTCATATTTCATTGGGAATGCGCCCACCACTTGTTGACCAGGTGTGACATTTTAAAGTGTACAATGCGTCTTCTTGACATGTATAAACCCGCATGGTATTATTCATTTTGCACGTTGATGCGGGGTAGAGCAGCGGTAGCTCGTCAGGCTCATAACCTGGAGGTCCTTGGTTCGAATCCAAGCCCCGCTACCTTTTTCAATCAAAATGCCTCAAAGAGTGCTGTTCCCACCTGATTATTAATTGAGGCAAGCTGATTGATTTTATTTTATTAAATGATCACTCTTTAATATCCTCGACAATTTGACGCAGGGTAGATGACCCAAGATCTTTCTTATCCAGAAATGCTACAACGCCAACTTTGATCCCCTCTTTCCGAAATTCCTGATCTGGATAAGCACTAATTAATATGGTTCGCGCATCTGGTTGGATTGTTCTAATCTGTTCTGCACAATAGATACCACTTTCTTCATTTAAGATCACATCAATAAATACTAATTTGAACTTAATATCGCGGATCAGGTCTAATGCATGCTTGATGTCGTTAGCATTGAAAATGGTTGCCCGCGAATCCAGTTTACCGAGCATCCTGATTAATTGGCTGCGGTATCTTGCGTTGTCATCGACCACTAGTATGTTATATCCAGACCCTGGTTCAGCGCTTTTGGAAATATTCGCTGAATTGCTGAATTTATCAGGAGTTCTTATTATTTCTGGGTGGCGAGCAATATAGTAGACAGCTTCAAGTCTGCTCTGGACATTTAGCTTTCTATATAAGGTACTAAGATTGTTTTCAATAGTTTTGATGCTCAAAAAATGATTCTTTGCAATTGTTTTATTGTCTAATCCTTGTTGCAAAGACAATAGAAGATCACGTTGCCTTTTGGAAAGTTCAGGTAAATATTTCTTATTAGAAAAATTCCCGGATAATTTATTAATTAAAGTATTTGAAATCCAGGTCTCTCCTTCTAAAACCCGGTTAACAGCCATTTTAAGATCATTGAGCGATTGGTCCTTCATATGATACCCATTTACGCCCACATTCAACAAGCCCTTGACATAAAACTCATCATCGTACGCGCTGATCACCAGAATTTTAAGGTCTGGATACAAGATTTTTATTTCCTTGATTGCTTGAATTGGATCAAATTCGGGCATGGTAACGTCAATTAGAAGAAGATCAACCTGCTGTTTCTTTAAACTATTAAAGACAAGAGGTCCAGTGCCAACTTCAGCGACCACTTCTAAATGAGGAATTTGCTCGATTGTTTTTCGAATACCTGCCCGCACAACCGCATGGTCATCTGCGAGTATTATGCGTATATTTTGCATAAGTAATTTATACCATCAATTAGTTATTAAGGTTTTCAACCTAAGGGTTCTCAGACAGGTTTTGGATAAAAATAGGTTGATTTGAATATTGTGAATTTTGATTGCTCCTACATTATTATGGAAATCTAACCAATTTTTATTTTTAGGTATAATCAAAATCGCAAAATAATATTTCATAAAAATCTTATTAATTCAATCTGGCAAAATATTAAAACAGATGCGAAAGAATTATTAATTATAGAATTTAAAATGGAATTTAGATGAAACCACTTCTGCAAGTGATAGATATATCTAAATCTTTTGGGACATTGCCAGTAATAAAAAATGTCAGCATGGAGGTGTTTCCCGGAGAAGTAGTAGGGCTAACTGGAAGTACAGGTTCAGGAAAATCAGTGTTAATGATGCTCCTTGCCGGTTTATATGAACCTAACTTTGGAGAAATCATCTTTGATGATGTACTCCTTGAATGGCCCTTCTCGGCCCAATCAAATGGGATTGGCGTAATCCATCAAAAACCAACCTTAGCTGAGCATTTTGATATCACGAGTAATATCTTTCTGGGAAATGAGATTGGCTTTCCTGAACGAATTGGTTTACTAAGGCGTATGAATCGCTACAAAATGAGGGAGGAGGCAATTCGCTTACTTGATGATCTGGGGATGAGCTTCGACTCGTTTAATGAAGAAGTTTATAATTTATCAGGAGAACAGCGGCAAATGATTGCGATTGCCCGTGTCCTCACCTTCCCCCTGAAAATGGTTATTATTGATGAGCCAACCGTCTCTTTGGGTTACCCGAATCAACAAAAATTATTAAATCTTATACAGGAATGGCAGCATAAGCGCGTTTCTGTCATATTCAGCAGCAATAATCTAGATCACTTATTCTCTGTTACTGACCGCATAGTCGTTTTGCGTAAAGGTATAAAAGTGGCGGATCATAGGACTGACGAAACGAGCAAAGAAGAGGTGCTGAATTACCTCTTGGGTATTCATGTTTTTAATAAATCTTTCCTATCGGTTTGGGATTTTGACAGTTATGATCTGATTCGAGAGAAAGCAGAAAAAATTAGTTATCATCAGATGCTTCTTGAGAAAGACCTTGCGGCAGAAGGTACCCTCAACCGTCAATTAACGGAAAAGTTAGCGGATCAACTTCAAACACTTGAACAAACAAACCAGGCGTTATTAAGGGCGCAGCAGAGACTACTTTCAGAAGGGGAACTGGAAAGAAAACATTTGGCGAGGGAAATACACGATCAGATCATTCAGGACCTATTAAGCATAAACTACGAACTAGAAGGTCTGAATATTGGCAAAGATTCGAAAACTAACTTCAATGAAAATGTAACGTTTATTCAACGATCAATTCGCGAATTGATTGACAGTCTACGTCATATTTGTGGAAGTTTACGGCCCCCAACTATTGATAGCCTGGGAATTGGGGCAGCCATCAAATCATATGCTAAAGATTGGGAGGAAAGGACTAAGATCGATGTCAATATTGACCTCGATACTGAACTGGGGAGATTGCCAGAATCAATCGAACTATCAATTTTTCGAATCTTTCAAGAGGGGTTAAATAATGTCTGGAAACACGCACACGCCACAAAAGCCGAGATCAGTCTGCATCATACTTTCCCAAGGACTCTATTGATCTCCATATCTGATAATGGGTTAGGATGGCCAAAAGGATTTGATATATCTAATTTGGCAAATAAAGGACATTTTGGATTAACTGGGATCAGCGAGCGGGTTGCCTTTTTGGGAGGACGACTGCATCTCCAGCACCAAAAGAAAGGCGGAGCGTTAATAACCGCAGAAATCCCGCATCCAAAAGTAAAATTAAAACCAAGAATGATAAAAAAGAGTTAATCAGTTGAAAATCGGAGGGGGAAATCCCTATAAATAATCAAGGGAAATTATTCAAGAAATTCATAGATAAATTTGATATTCTAAAGTAACCCATATAGGAGGTTCTTAAGCCAGTCTTATTGAAATGCCATAAGGATAATAGGATTTGTTCGCTTTTTAATAATAAGCGAATCAATGGTTTAGTAACCAATAATGGCAGAGCAAGAAATGGGAAATATTAGGAGGTGGATATTAAAGATACTTAAATAAGTAAAGCTCAATACATATTAATTAAAAAGAAAAAAAAGGAGGACTAAATGTCCAAGAAAAAGTTTTTTGTTACCCTATTGACCCTGTTGGTGGTTTCAGCGGTTGCACTTTCCGCATGCACTCCTGCAGCAGAACCTGAGGTTGTTGTAGAAGAGGCTGCGCCTGAGGTAGTTGAAGAAGTAGTTGAAGAAAAATTGGCTGTTGGAATTGTGCTGCCAACCAGAGATGAACCGCGCTGGATCCAGGATGAAACAGCATTTAAGGAAGCTTTTACCGCCGCCGGATATGACGCGGAAGTATTGTTTTCACAGGGTGATTCAGCATTGGAAAAAGGTAATGTTGAAACCCTGATCACCAAAGGCGTAAAAGTGATCGTCATCTGCCCGCATGATAGCGCTGCAGCTGCCGCTGCCGCGGATGCTGCCGGAGCTGCTGGGGTGAAAATCATTTCCTATGATCGCCTGATCCTAGAATCCGAATTTGTTGATTACTTTGTTACTTTCGACAGCATTTCTGTTGGAGAACAACAGGGGCAATATCTCTTAGATAATGCTACTGGCACCGGCAATCCGCTCTATCTTTATGCGGGTGCCGCTTCTGACAACAACGCTTTCGTTTTCTTTGAAGGCGCGTGGAATGTTCTGCAGCCGAAAATTGCTGACGGTACTTTCGTGATCAAAAATTCCAGTGAAGCAGTTGCGCTTCAGGATAAGCCGACCTTGACCCGTGAAGAATTGGGCAAGATCATCGGCCAGGTAACCACCAACTGGGATTTCGATGACGCAAAGACTCTGGCAGAAGCGAACCTGACTGTTGCTGGTGCGGCTGATAAAGGCGATGTGTTCATTCTTGCCCCGAATGATGGAACCGCGCGCGCGATCGCGGATGCATTCACAGTTGACGCTGATGTGACGAGCTACTTTGTTTCCGGGCAGGACGCTGAAAAAGCTTCCGTGCAGTATATTATCGACGGCAAACAGTCGATGACTGTCTGGAAAGATGTTCGAATCCTGGTAAAGGATGCGATTGGGGCTGCGGTTGCTTTGTTAGAAGGCAGCGAGCCAGTTTCTAAGGGTGTATATAACAATGGCGTAAAAGATGTTCCAGCAATCCAATCTGCAGTCACCGTAGTGGATAAAGATAATGTGTCTTCGACGTTGATCGATGGTGGATACTATTTGGCCAGCGATTTCACCGGCTTAGATTAGATTTGTTTTTTCGGTAAAAATGAAATAGTGATAGTTTGCAACTATCACTATTTCTATATAATATAATAATTCAAATCATAATTTCCCGGAGTAGCAATGAAAAAAATTCTGCTCGAAATGAAAAATATCACCAAGAAATTCCCCGGTGTGGTTGCATTGGATAATGTAAATTTTCAAGTCACCGAAAGCGAAATTCATTGCTTGGTTGGCGAAAATGGAGCAGGAAAATCCACATTGATGAAAGTCCTTAGCGGTGTTTATCCACACGGAAGTTATGAGGGTGAAATTATTATTGATGGAGAATCACAGGAATTTTCTAATATTAATGAAAGCAAAAAAACAGGAATCGCAATTATTTATCAGGAGTTAGCCCTTATTCCAGAGATGACCGTGTATGAAAATATTTTTTTAGGGCATGAGATAACGAACGGAATATCGGTAGACTGGAATGAGACCATAAAAAGGGCGGAAAAAGTATTGAAAAAGGTATGCCTGCAGGTGAACCCTGCCGATAAAATAAAGGAATTAGGAGTTGGGAAGCAGCAGTTGGTTGAAATTGCAAAAGCTTTAAGTATGGATGTGAAATTATTGTTATTGGATGAACCAACATCTGCTCTCAGTGAGGATGATAGCGAAAACCTCTTGGGTTTATTGCGTGAATTGAAAAAGCAAGGAGTGACTTGTGTGCTTATTTCACATAAACTGTCAGAAGTAATTAAAATCGCAGACACCGTAACAGTTTTACGTGATGGGGAGACGGTTGGATCACTCAGCGCAGAAAAGGGTGAGATAACAGAGAATACACTAGTGAAACTTATGGTTGGCCGAGAGATCAATGATATTTATCCAAAACGTAAAGTTAAAAAAGGGAAAGATATTGTTTTTGAAGTAAAGGATTGGAACGTATATGATCCGAGCCGAGGAAAACAGATATTATCAGATATTAACTTTAATGTCAGAAAAGGTGAGATTGTAGGTTTTTCAGGATTGATGGGATCTGGACGAACTGAATTGGCGCTAAGTTTGTTTGGGAATCCTGGCCGATCACGCGTTTCAGGGGATATGTATATAGACGGTGAAAAAAACAATTTCAGCCATCCTGAGAATGCCATAAAAGAAGGACTTGCTTATGTTTCGGAAGATAGAAAAGGCAATGGGCTGATCCTTATTCAGGATGTGAAGCAAAATATTACTTTGGCGAATTTGAGGGAAATTGCAAAAAGAGGGGTTGTGGATAATAATGCAGAGATAAAAATTGCTAATGAGTACAAAACTTCTTTAGCAATAAAAACCCCAAGTATTGAACAAAAAGTTCTATATCTTAGCGGTGGTAATCAGCAAAAAGTATCACTCGCAAAATGGCTATTCGTAAAACCTGATATTCTTATCCTGGATGAACCTACACGAGGGATTGATGTCGGTGCGAAATATGAAATTCATTCAATAATGAATGAGCTTGTTGAGCAGGGGATGAGCATCATTATGATTTCCTCCGAACTACCAGAAATATTGGGTATGAGTGATCGAATTTACGTACTATCTGCCGGAAAAATTTCCGGTGAGTTATCAGTTGAAGAAGCGAATCAAGAAAAAATTATGCACCTGGCAACAAATTGAGGAGATTGAAAAATGTCATTTATAAATAATCTAAAAAAGGTATTACGGCAAAATATTCGTGAATATGGAATGTTCATCGCGTTGTTTTTGATCATGCTCATTTTCACAATTGCAACTGACGGTATATTTATCTCTTCCCGAAATATCAGCAACTTACTGAATCAAACCGGTTATATTGCTGTGCTGGCAGTGGGCATGACATTGGTTATTATCATCGGGCAAATTGACCTCTCGGTTGGATTTTTAGCTGGATTCCTGGGAGCGGTCGCGGCAATCGCGATGGTTTCCTGGAAATTACCTGTCATTGTTGTCATTCCCCTTGTTATGGGGTTTGGGGCAATTGCGGGCGTGCTAACTGGTCTGCCTGTAGCCAAATTGGGAATTCCTTCTTTTGTGGCATCTCTTGCGGGATGGTTGATTTATCGGGGCGCTTTGCAGATGGTTACATTGAAAACCGGAACGATAATAATTCCAAACGATGCTTTCAATGCGATTGGAAATGGATATATTCCAGATATTCCAGGCTTAGATTTCTTACCCGGTGCGCATAAGCTTACCCTTCTTTTGGGTATTATCGCAATCGCGCTGTTCATTTTCAATGAAATCAGATCGCGAAGAAAAAAGAAAGAGTATAAATTTGATATTCTCCCTGTTGATATGTTCATTTTTCAAGTTATGTTTGTTTCTCTATTAATTTTTGGTATCACTTGGATCCTGGCGGGATATAACGGCTTGTCGTGGACTGTGGTGATCATGCTGATCGTGACCGCGGCATATCATTACCTATCCTCAGAAACTGTCCTGGGGAGATATATTTACGCGGTTGGCGGGAATCCTGAGGCAGCCGAATTAAGCGGCATCAATGTGGAAAAGATCATACTTATTGTGTTTGGATCAATGGGAATGCTCGCTGCCCTTTCAGGCATGTTGTTTGCTTCCCGATTACAATCCGCAACCACAACCGCCGGACAACTCTTTGAGTTGGATGCAATCGCTGCCGCCTATGTTGGTGGAGTTTCTGCTGCTGGAGGTGTGGGAAAAGTAACAGGATCAATCATTGGTGCCTTGGTGATGACCTCGCTGACCAGCGGGATGAATTTAATGGGGATTGGTATCTCCTCGCAATACATCGTCCGCGGAGCGGTCCTGGCTTTGGCAGTGATCTTTGATGTGGCTACTCGAACTAGAGGAAAATAAACAGTTTTCTATTAACTATCAGCAATCATTGAAAACAGTAATACATAACCAAGAAATCGTGACGGAAAGTTTTTCGTTTTATAAGGCTCTATTTATTCATGACCATTGAATAAACCAGATAATTGAAAACTTGGATTCACCATCTAAATACTAAGTATAATATTTTTTGACTAAACGTCATTAGGCTCGGACAAACTGCAAGGCAGCTCTTATAGAGAAGCTTTAAGGTCAAAAGTTGTCATATTAGGAAAAGGGCTCATAACCTGGAGATCCTTGGTTTGAACACCCAGAGTGTACTTTAGTTCAAACTCTGCTGCCTTTTTTCTTACCCGAAACGCAATGTATCTTATTTACATACGAATTATTCTTTAAAAACAAGGAATCAATGCCGAAACTAGAAAAAATCCTCAAGGTAACGGTTGGTATGATACACTATTGGCTCTTTTGTTAAACCGGGATTGGGAGATAATTCAAAAATGGACAGTGTGTGTATTGTCTGTAGAATAAGGCAGGCGCTTGTGGCAGAGAATGGGTTGGTGATACTGTCTGATGGTGCTTCGGTATCATTTCTCGCTTCCCGAACACGCGATTAATGGCGGAAATGGCTTGGTAAAAAGAAATGCCCTGATGATTTTAGGGAGAATTGGAAAAATAATGGATAAAAAACTTTCGTTCCTTGAAAATGGAATTTCTCAAATCGGAGTGATTGTCAAAGATCTTGACCAGGCAGTAGAGAATTACTGGAATGTGTTTGGGATTGGCCCATGGCATTTTTACACGTACGAAAAACCCTTCGTTAAACACATGACCTATCTGGGGAAAGATGCTGATTACTCGATGCGCCTTGCGCTTTCTTATTTCGGACCCATGCGGATCGAACTGATTGAGATTAAAGAGGGAAATTCGATCTATCGAGATTTTGTAAATCAGAAGGGATATGGTATTCAGCATTTGGGAATATTGGTGGAAGATATGCAATCAAGCATACGCGAAGCTGAGGTGATGGGAATAAAAGTCATTCAAGATGGATCAGGGTTTGGCTTGAATGAGGATGGGCATTATGCGTATCTGGATACTCAGGAAGATTATGGAATCACTTTTGAGCTAATCGAGCGTCCGAAAGGGAGAAAAGATCCAGAAAAAGTATATCCAGCTGATGCTGGAAAGAATTAGAAATTCCTATAAACAATTTCATTAAAAAATATACCAATAGATGCGTTTACTTTTTTATTAGGAAGCCTTGCGTTTTCTTTTTTGTTTTTCCTGATACATGAGCGTATCAGCATTTTTTAGATGTCCCTTTAAGGATTCACCTTGATTTGCCGTAGAAACCCCTAAAGAGACATTAATTGGCAGATCCGAATGCTTTTGATTGTATTCATTAATCTGTTTCTTAATGCGTTTGATAATTTTCTTTGCAGTCGATGCATCTGAGTCAGGTAATAAGATCACAAATTCATCCCCACCAAAACGGGAGACAATATCTTCCTGGCGAAAAACATCAGAAAATAGTGCTGCCACATTTTTAAGAACCTGATCACCAGTTTCATGCCCAAAATCATCATTCACCATTTTTAGTTCATCGACATCGGCCATAATGATGCTGATGGGAAATTGGCGACTTTTTTCAAGTCGTAAAAATTCAGTTTCAAAGAATAGGCGGTTATACAATCCTGTCAGGGTGTCATGTGTGCTAAGAAATGCGAGGTTTTGTTGGGAAGCACGTAATTTTGTCATTGAAGCGGAAATAACAAGGGATGTGATCAACATGGTATAAATGACACTAACATAAGTTTGATATTGAAGAATATCACCATTGAAAAGACATCCCTGATCATATGAAATACCCCAAAGGAAAATTATTGAAGCACATAGATTAATTAACAGAACCCCATGGATCCTATTACGGATTGAGGACCAAATGATCAATGGAATGACAAGAAAAGAAATTGAGTGTGCCGCGGCTGAAGGCATTTCTCCAAAAAAAATAATTAATGCCAATCCAATAACCAAAAGAAATATCACGAAACCTTCAAGAGATCGTCTATTTTTTATATTGGGGAATGGATTACCAAACCATACAAGCAGAACTGGAGTGAAAACAAGAACCCCTAATGCGTCTCGCAACCACCGGTTACTCAAAACCGAAGGTAGTAATTCAATAGGACTAAGCTCAAGGAAATACAGTCCTGTTACGCTGACCAAGGCAGAAATTAAAGGCTGAACGATCATTCCAAAAAGAATCAGAAAAAATACTGAGCGGTAATTATCAAGTAATTTTGAAAATTTTTTCTCGTGGAAAATAAAATATGCCGGAACGAACACAGCAAGGGTGTTTACAATGGAATTCATAATTGCAAACATAACTGGGATATTATTTGCTGCAAGAGTAGTTATCAACGAGCCTACAAAAATTCCTGGCAAAGAAGAGTAACCTAAAAGAAGGATTGCGGCTAATGCGAAACCAGCTTGGGGCCATAGGAGAGGAATACCGCTACCATTTAATGCAAAGAATCCACCAATTAAATAAGCAATAAAGTAGGCAGCGGCA
Source organism: Pelolinea sp. (assembly GCA_030655835.1). Lineage (GTDB taxonomy): Bacteria > Chloroflexota > Anaerolineae > Anaerolineales > Anaerolineaceae > Pelolinea. The sequence continues at coordinate 14,934 of JAUSPC010000092.1, read as the reverse complement.
ATGAGGGTGGCTTTGCCGACATAAAAGGTGACCTTATTTAATGTAACATTTTCTGGGTTCACATACCCTCAGTTGATATGATGTCACCTAGTTTCACTACCTTGTACCCTTGTTTGACCTTTCTATAAAAAAACGGGTCTGCCTGCAGCAGCCCGTTTAAATATAAATATAAACCGCCCACCGCAGACATTTGGGACCCCTTAATTTACGAAGAATATTCTTCTAGCCCAGGTGTCCGGTCCTAGACTGTGGTTAAGGAATCACGTCTTGATATATATAAGTTATCATTAAACTGAAATTTTGCAAGTACTAATTATGGGCTGAATTCAAGTGGCGATATAGGGAACCTTGACCGTTATATATGGCGTAAAAGTTAGAGGTTCCATTTCTTTGAAATCAAAACAACCCCAATCGATGTATTGTGGAATAGACACTTACAAATTTCTAGTGCAGGATCGAAGGTGTGTTTATAGCGAAAATTAACTAATTAATTGAAAATTTGGGAGTGAGATAATATATTATTCCTTTATTATTATATTATTTAGAACTCTAATAAGAAAAAGGTAATTACTGGAGGAAAATTGCGAACTCAAATAGCATATGGTCGAGATGGTTTAATCCTTGAATTACCTGATGACGCAGATGTGCTGCGCCCTAGATTTACGCCGGGTTTTTCTGAGGAAGCGCGAGAGATTCGGAAGGCACTGCGTACTCCGATTAATACGCCACCGTTGAGAGAGATGGTTCATCGCGGGCAAAAAGTTGTCATCGTGCATACGGACGTCACGCGGGCAACACCAAATGACCGTATCCTGCCTGTTATTCTTTCGGAATTAGAACAATCAGGTATTGAACCTCGGCATATTAAATTACTGAATGGACTGGGTACACACCGAAAACAAACCGAGGCTGAGCTGCGTATGATGCTGGGTGAAAAAATCGTGAATTCCTACAAATGCACGCAGCATGATTGTTTTGATGAAGACCAATTAATTACTGTGGGGAAAATGAAATCCGGAAACACACTCCGCTTAAATCTAACCTACATGGAAGCGGATATTAAAATATTAACCGGATTTATTGAGCCGCATTTTTTCGCGGGGTTTAGCGGAGGGCCAAAAGCAGTGCTGCCGGCATTATCAGGATATGAAAGTGTTTTTATTAATCATGGGTTTCAAAAAATTGCTCATCCAAGCGCATCTTGGGGGATCACGGTTGGAAACCCGATCTGGGAAGAAATGGCAGAAGCTGCGCAGATGAGCAGGCCGGATTTTCTGGTGAATGTGTCCTTAAACGAAAAGCGAGAAATTACGGGTGTTTTTGCGGGTGATATGATGGCAGCCCATGCAGCGGGTTGCGATTTTGTGAAAGACCGAAGTATGGTGCCTGTCGAGCGTACTTATGATATCGTTGTGACAAGCAATAGCGGGTATCCACTTGACCAGAACTTGTACCAATCGGTAAAAGGGATGAGTGCCGCGGCAAGAATTGTCCGTGATGGAGGAGCAATAATCGTGGCAGCTGCCTGCGAAGATGGACTACCTGACCATGGTTCATACGCAAAATTACTTAAAGAGGGCGGCTCGCCGGCGGGTGTTCTTGAGATGGTATCGCGAGCGGAATTTGAATCCCCTGATCAGTGGCAGGTACAAATCCAGGCACAAATACAAAATAAAGCGGAGGTGTTTATTTATTCGGATGGTCTGACCTCGGAACAGATCATCGACGCATTATGTATTCCCTGTAGGAATATTGAAGAATTAATGTATGAGTTGACACATATTAAAGGAAGGCGGATTTGTGTTCTGCCGGATGGCCCGCAGGTTATTCCGTATCTGATTGAAGATTAGATTATATTCAAAATGGAATACTTATTATTTAATAGGAGAGGATAGCGATGACAGCAGAGCTAATAAAACCCCACAAACTGAATGCGGGAGCATCTTTTGCTGCGGTATCGCTATCTTGGGGCGGTCCTAGTGTATTCCCTCAGCGGTATCAGATTGGGAAAAAGCAATTTGAGGGTGCTTTTGGCGTACGTGTGGTGGAAATGCCGCATACGCTGAGTGATGCAAAATGGCTGCGGGATAATCCTCGGGCAAGGGCGGATGATCTTATGCAGGCATTCAGTGACCCGGCTATTGACGGGATCATCACTACCATCGGCGGAGATGATTCAATCCGGCTATTGCCTTTCCTTGATCTGTCAGTGATCCAAAACAACCCAAAAATATTCATGGGTTACTCAGATACAACAGTGACCCATTTGGCTTGCAGAAAAGCCGGAATCATTTCTTTTTATGGCCCATCAATCATGGCTGGCTTTGCCGAAAATGGAGGTCTTTTTCCATATATGGTCAATAGCGTTAGGAAAACCTTGTTCTCTTCTAAGACGATCGGAAAGATCGAGCCAAATATTGATGGGTGGACGGATGAATTTCTCGATTGGAAAAACGCGAACCTGCAAAAGAAAAAACGAAAACATGAAGCAACTATTGAGTGGAGGTTTTTGCGGGGAAAAGGCGTTCACATCGGACGGTTGATAGGTGGGTGTTTTGAGGTGCTGGATTGGCTGCGCGGAACGGAAGTTTGGCCGACAGTCGACATTTGGCGGGAAGCGATATTGTTCATTGAAACTTCCGAAGACGCTTTGCCCCCATTAGAATTCGAACGCGGATTGCGCGCGCTTGCATCAGTAGGTGTATTAAAGGAAATAAAGGGTATCTTGTTCGGGCGTCCAGGAGGGCAGGTGCCGGTGAGAAATTATCAGGCATATGAAGATGCACTGATACGCGTGGTGACCTGTGAAGAAGGTTTATCTGAAATCCCGATTGTTACGCGTATGGATTTTGGGCACACGGACCCAATGGTAGTTCTCCCGTATGGAATTGCGTGTGAGATTGACTGTGATGCGCGTGAAATTAAAATTACTGAGAATGCGGTCGTTGATTGAAAAAATTTTACCAGTTATTTTTCTTTTTCAAGAAAAATAACTCGATGTTTATCCAGTAAAAATATATTACTAAAAAATATTTATGCAAATTGAATATCACAATGCAATAAAGCAGAATGTTATAATTTTTCACTTATAACAAAATTGTTTATGAGGGACCATTTAATTGAAGATCAAAAATATTGCGCACTTTACCTCATTATTAAGATCGTTTGGATATTTCGCGATACTAGGTTTGTTTGGCCTAATAACCTCTTCTTTAGGGCCAGTTTTACCAGACCTATCCATCCAGGTGTCGACCCCACTGAATGTGGTTAGTATTGTTTTCACCGCTAGAGCATTTGGGTTCTTATTTGGTTCCCTGCTTGGCGGAAAACTACTTGATAGATATAAAAGCCACCCATTGTTTGCTGTCTCTTTTCTGCTGATGAGTTTGGCGACGATCTACCTGCCGTTTAGCACAATTATGTGGCAGCTAACTCTCGGAGTTTTCTTCCAGGGCATCTGCCTCGGATTTGTGGTTGTGGGGGCATCGACTCTTATTGTTTGGGAACACGCGGAAAACCCGGGTCCCTGGCTGAACACGCAGGGGTTTATAAATGGCATGGGAGGTTTCTTCTCGCCACTTATCATTTCTTTTGTGATCGCGCGATATGGCTCCTACTCATTTTCTTACTGGTTCTTCGCTGCGCTGGCATGTGTTTTAGCCGCATTTTTCTTATATGTTAGAAGCCCGAAGATCCGAACACTTGAGGAAAAAGAAACAAGAGAAGAAGATACGCATACAAATGGATTGGTGTATCTGGTGGCAGTGATCTTCCTTTTATATGTGGGTGCGGAAGTGTCTTTTAATGGATGGGTCTTCACGATCGCAACGACGGCGTATTCGATCTCTGCCGCCAACGCATGCCTGCTAAACTCGATCTTTTGGGGAAGCATGGCTGTAGGCCGTGTGATTGGAATTCCCATCTCCAAAAAAATACCCGCGGAGAAGATCCTTTTTATATCCTATACGGGAAGCGTCGTCAGCTTGCTGGTCACGATTCTTTTCCCCGGTTCAACCTCAGTGTTGTGGGGAGGCACGATCGGGATGGGATTGTTCATGGCGACCATCTTCTCGTCTCTGTTAATGTACACAGAAAAACAGATGCATCTTTCTGGTAAGAAAACAAGTATATTCTTTTCAGCGACATCGGTGGGCGGTATGCTCCTGCCGTGGGTTTCCGGCCAAATTTTCACTCTGTTTTCTCCGCATGCCGTGAAAGGCGTGGTATTAGTTTGTTTTTTATGTGGGTTAGCATTATTCTTGTATATCACAAAAAATATTGATTCGAAGAAATTCCTTACCAAAACAAATAAATAAAAATACCGTTATGCATTTAAATATGTATTTGAAATTGGGATTATGTAACATCTTTTCTGTAAAATTGATCACAGATCCCTTCTTATTTTAACTAGTTTTCTAACCTGTCTCCATTCTCAAATACAATCTACCATATTCCCATTCTTCACTAACTTCCATCAAAATAGCCGCATCCTGTACACTGCCTGCTTGCCTTACTTTCTCGTAGCGCGCATCCAAATACAGATAGACTACCTCACCTAAAGGTCGGTTGCGCCAAGTCTCCAGTACTTTATCCAGCTGTTCGGCTGCCCGGCTGACCTGAGCCGCGCTGACCCGCGTGCCGCACAATTTCTTGGTTATGGCTGCTACTTTGCGTGTGGATACTCCCTGCACATACATCTCCGCTAATGCCATTGTCAATGCACGTTCACTACGCAATCCTTTTTCTAATGCTTCTGGGTAGAATCCGCCTTCTCGTACCTGCGGAATATCAAAGGTCACTTCACCCACCCGCGTTTTTACTGTCTTGGGTTTATACCCATTGGCATGGCCGATACGTGCCTCACTGCGTTCATAGGGTTTGGCGTTCAGGTGCTTGTCTCGTTCAATCTGCATGGCTTGGTTCACAAGCGCTCGAATCATCTCAGGCAAGCTTTCCAGCCCTTCCTCTGTTAGTTGTTCCAGATATTCTTTTGGTCGCGAAGCATGCCCTTTGGGCGAATGTACAATCATTCTTGTAGATCATGGTCTTTCTCATTTCTGTTGTTTGATTTTCAACCTTGAAAGGATACCGTGATCTACCCCTTTTTGAAATTACAGAAAGATTGTTACACTAGCAAAACAAACTGTTTGTTGAGCAGTCTGTTTTCTTTTGAAATGATTTATTATCGGGCTGGACTAAACCCAACCCCGCAGCTGCATCGCTTTGACCACCCGGGCGATGGCGACCATATAGGCGGCATCGCGCATATACACTTTTTCGCTCTCAGCCATCTCATATACATCATTAAATGCTCTGGTTAGAATGTGATCTTCCTTGTCCAATACTTCCTGCTTTGGCCAATAGTAATTTCCATCATTCTGAACCGACTCGAAATAGGACACGGTCACCCCGCCGCTGTTGCAGAGAAAGTCCGGGATCATAAAGATGCCTTTTTCTTTAATGACAGCATCCGCTTCAGGGGTTGTGGGACCATTTGCGCCTTCCGCGATCATTTTTACGGACGGGTTGATCCAATGGACACTTTCCGCGTTGATCTGGCCTTCCAATGCAGCCGGGATTATCACTTCAACCTCTTTCTTCAGCCATGCATCCGCATCTTCGATCATATACCCAGCGGCGACAGCTTTTTCTTTATTGATCGCTCCATACTGATCGGTTATGCTTTGAAGGAATACGGGGTCAAAATCAGTATCATTGCTAACTGTGTATGCTTTGCGGTCATCTCTGTCCCAATAGGAAACACATATGACTGAGCCGCCTAAAATATCTTTGAATCCAATCGCGGCGTATTGAGCCACGTTTCCAAATCCCTGAATGGAAGCTGTGCTCTTTTTTGGATCCATTCCGAGCCGTTTGAACGCTTCCCGAATGGTGTAAATGACCCCATAGCCGGTAGCTTCGGTGCGCCCAAGCGATCCGCCGCCGCCGACAGGTTTCCCTGTGATAACTCCTGGTGTGTAATTACCAACCAGTTTTGAATATTCATCCATCATCCAACCCATCATTTGCGGCGTGGTGCCCACATCTGGCGCGGGAACATCTCTGCGCGGGCCGATGTTCGTCCACATTTGCTGAACCCAGCCGCGAACGAGGCGTTCTTTCTCTCCAATGGAAAGCGTGGATGGGTCGACGATCACGCCGCCCTTACTGCCGCCCAAGGGAATATCCGCAACGGCACATTTCCACGTCATCCATGTGGCTAAAGCTCGGACGGAATCAATGGTTTCGGATGGGTGAAAACGGAGCCCACCTTTATTGGGACCGCGGGCATCATTATGCTGGACCCGGTAGCCCTGAAAAATGCGGATCTCGCCATCATCCATGCGAACTGGGATCCTGAAATGAAATTCCCGCATAGGCCAGCGCAGAAATTCGCGAATGGATGGATCGAGATGTAGTAAATCTGCAACATGATCAAATTGTTGTTGTGCCATTCTAAATGCGTTTAAAGTTTCACCTGTCATATTCTCTCCCGATTAAATTTGTGAAGGATATATGGTATTGAATTTATTTTTGAAAAACTCCTATTTATCAACTATGAAAGACTTTTAATTGCCTCCATTTCATCAAGACTACTCGCTAGTATTTTAACCATATGATTTTTATATATTCCCAAGGAAAGTACACATAAATTACTTTTTGTATTCACAAGGTCAGGATCAGTAGAACGGTTTTCTTATCTGGATATCACCGGAGAATTTATTTGCCATGTGGACAAATAGATCTGCAGGGCGGGCGTGGGGATTCTGTTTGCTCACCACCAATAATTCAGCTGTTCTCATTAGTATTCCATGATGTACGCATTATTTCTCCACTAATGAATCACAAAATCCGAGAAGTATTTTTATTAAATTTATATATTTAGATTATAGAACATCCAATTTAAATAATTGTGTTATTAAAGTAATAAGTAATAGTGACAAAAAGACACTAAAAGCCGTATTTCTAATAATAGTTGAGGAAAAAAGGTGAAAAAGGAAAAGAAATCTAAGGTCTATACTGAAACTGAAAGTTTCGGAATCCACTGCCAAAGAATGTTAACTACTTCAGAAGGTCTTTTTGTGTCTCGAATGCTGGTCATGAAATCTGGATATTGGATCAATTCATTCAATTGAAATAGCGCGGTTAAGTGAGAATTATCATTGGTAGCACCCAATACGAAGATGATATCCGTATCCGGAGGGGTGCCTTTATCAAATTTAAAAGGGTGCTGTAACTTCAACATACTCATGCACAATTGATTGACACCATCGGTTGGCTTTGCATGCAAAAGGAGAACGCCAGAGCCCATATACATGTAGAACCCATGATCTTCAATCAGCTTGACCATTGCCGAAAGATAGCACTCCTGAATAGCCAAGCTGTTAATCAATGGTTTGCTGGCCAGAACAACCATCTCCCACCAGGAGGACACGCGCGGAGTAAAGGTGATGTTAGAGAGCTTGATCAGATCAACTAGTGAGTTTTGCTGATCCAATGAACGCATATTATAGCGCCGTTTTGTTTGATTATTTTCCGCGATCCAACGCTGGATTGTCTTGATATCGTCAATTTCTAAAAAAGGTTGGACCTCGATTACAGGCAGGTTTGAATTCTCCAGGGGAAGTGTGCTGATGATCAGATCGCCAATAAGATCGGATAGTGATGTTGTATCAGAAGAGTTAATGGTGTTTGTAACGCGCAAGTTTGGAAATTCATATCCAAGCCGCGCCTGGAGAAGTGAACTTTTGGCTCGAACACCATCATTGGCAATGATCACGTTCAAATTCGGATCCTCAATCGTCTGCAGTCTCTCCAGCGCGGAAAGTAGATACATAGCAATAAAACCGATCTCTTCCTCTGGAATAGGAGTAGGTACTTCATTTTCAAGCAAGAAGATACTGCTTTCAGCAACAAGGTAAATTTTCGGAAATTTATCTTTTATAATTTCCAGGTTGGAATTTCTAATTGGGATATGATAATTTAGGCGAAATAAGCTGTAGTCAAGATGATTTTTTAATTCTTGGAATAGAATTTCATCAATTTTAAGCATCGGGTGCAGGCGCATTGAGCAAATATTGATCATTTGCTGGGCGATCTGATCACTTTTAATGGATGAAGGGATGGTAATTGTCCTATCATCCTCCTGAGAGGGGGAATCTTCCCATCGGCTCCCAATTATTAGGGCGGTTAGAAGTTCGATCTCCTTTGGGCTTGGCTTTATTTGGAATTCTTTTTCGATCTGATATCCGATCACCTGGGCAACCGCGTATTCATCTGTTGCTGAGGTGTTCGTATCGACATTACCTTTAATAGATCTTCCCTGTTTAATTGCCTGGATCATGATACCAAGGTATGCCATGATCTCTACTTGAGATTTAAGCGACATACATCTGTTGATATTCTCTTCAATATACCGAATGAGCTGATGGGAATAATCCAATCTCAACTGATCGATATATTCAGCGATGCGATGCGAAATGGCGTCATTAGAAAAATGATGATGATCTTCAAAATAGGCAAATAATCGATGCCACCTCGTGTCCCCCAATTCTTCACGTATCAAACGCACCAACGCAAAACGACGGGATTCCTCTCTACATTCGATCCATAACCCTCTGGCAGATCTTTTTAGTAATTGAATATTATATCCATCTAACCACTTTTCAACTCCCAGGATATCTTTGAAGATGGTTGATCGGGAAAAGTTTTCCATTTCTGCTATCATTTTTGCCGCGACCGGCTCAATAGATGTAAGCAGGTATAGGAGCATAAGGCGGATACGTTGCTTGCTTGACAATACAAGATCGCAATCTTCCATCGTATTGAGCGTGGCCAACAGATCATTTTTAATCTGCTGGGATGCAACCACTTCAAATCCATACCCAGGTTTATTTATGAATTCAATACCAGGCACACGCAGCCACGCTCTGGCAATGTCCATGTTATAGCGGATCACGCGGGTGTTTAATCCGGTCTTTTCTGCCAACTCAGCCAATGTGATCTTTCCGTTGGCTGAGAGAAGCTCTAGGATGATATTTTGCTGCCGAAAATTGATATCAGGCTTTCGCGCTACCATAAAATGATTTTATCATTATTAGTGTGTAATTGACATAAATACTTACGACAATAATTGTACATGTTGAGCAGGAAAGTCACTTGTATAATTCTTGAAGATAAAGAATTAGTATCCTTTCTTTTTGTGAAATCATATTTTGGAAAGAATTGAATTATATTTTTTACGAAAAATATCAATGAGGTGTTGTTAATCGTGTCTAAAGAACTTTTAGAAAATGTCAATGTAATTAAATTAAATAAAAACACCAAGGAAGAAGTTCTTGAAGATCTTTCTAATATTGCAATTAATGCGGGATACGCGAAACCTGGTTATCGCAAAGCTATTCTTGAACGCGAAGAAAAATACCCCACTGGTTTACATACCCCAAAAATAGAAGTTGCCATTCCGCATGCGGACGTAGAGTGGGCAATTGAGCCTTCCTTGACAATCGGGCTGTTGGAGAACCCGGTTACTTTTGGGCCTATGGGTGGGGAAGGTGGGGACGTAGCTGTTGAGATCGTATTCATGCTTACGATCAAAGAACCTAATGAACAAATTAATTTCTTACGTGCGTTTTCAACATTGATGGGAGAACCCGAAATTCTTCTCGAATTCAAGAATTCTGGTGACCGTAAACCTTTTATAGATAAGATCAGAGAAAAGATGTAGTGATTCATAATCCGTTATTAATAAAATATGGGATCAATGTCAATGCAGGAGAATTATTAAAAAATGAATTTGAAAGAAATACTCAATCCAAGAATATTTGAAATTCCTGATTATGATCAGGCGCACGTCACAAAGTGCTGGCAGGACCCTGTCATTCGCAGGCAAATGTCGAATGAATCCAATTATGCGCCGATAGAAGCGGTACAAAAAGCGATCTGTGAAGCCGCAAAAGATGCAAATTATTATGCAGAGGATCCATCCTACGCGCTGTCATTACGAGAAAAACTGGCTGCTTATGCTTCCGTAAAAGCCGAAAATGTGGCTCTTGGAAACGGGTCGATCGAAGTGCTTGACCTGATCTTCCAAATTTTCATGGCTGATCCAGGCGTGGATGAAGCGATCCTGCTGCAGCCAGATTATTCAGCATATGTTCCAAGAATGACCTATTTTGGCTGGAAGATCAAGTTCGCAAACCTTTCAGAGGGTTTGGATAAAGCAGCTGATCAGGTGCTCGAATCGATCTCAGATAAAACAAAATTTGTCCTACTTTCCCGTCCGAATAATCCGATGGGTTCTGTGATGCCTGAAGAAGAGATCCGCCGTATGTTGGAAACCGGAAAGATCATCATTGTTGACGAAGCCTATATTGAAATATCAGATGAAGGCACTTCAGTTTCTGACTGGATCAATAAGTATGAGAATCTGATCGTGCTGCGTACCTTCAGCAAGGGGTTCTGCCTGGCAGGCATCCGTCTTGGCTATATGCTGGCAGACTCGGAAATTGTGCGTCTTGTCAATCGGTCCAGACACATTTTCAATGTTAACCTTGCGGCAATGCGGGCAGGCGAAGCGGCGATGGATCATCTTGCTGAATACAGAAAAGTATTCAAAAAAATGGCCAATACGCGTGATTGGTTGGTTGACGAACTAAGTAAGATCAAAGGGTTTATGCCAATCCCATCGCAGGCAAACTTTGTGATGGTTGACGTGAAAGGTTCTGGAAAAACGGCTACTGAATGTGTTAATTTCCTTTTGGAAAAGAACTTTTTTGTGCGCAGTTTTGCGAAAAAAGCGGGTCTTGAACCGGATACCCATTTCCGCATCTCGGTTGGCCTGCCAAATGATATGGAAGAGCTGATTGAAGATTTGAAAGCGTTTATATAAAATAATATTAAGGTAATTAAGTTAAATAATTTGAATAAATAGTAAAAAAATACGAACAAGAGGAGCAATAAGATTATGGGAAGACCAGCAGTTATTTTAGTTATGTGCGGCTCATCCGTTGCAACATCCAACCTGGCGGCCGTTAAATTGGAGAATGAAGCCGAACGACGCAAGATCAAGATCAAAACAAAAAAAGGAAAGGTCGCGGATGCGACCATGCTCATTCAGTATGAAAAACCGGACCTGGTTGTTGCCACAGCACAGATCAAAGAACGGGACGACATCAAGGTGTTCAGCGGCGTTCCATTGATCAGCACAATGGGTCAGGATGAACTGTATGATGAAATTTTTGGCTACATTGAAGAATTGGGATTGGGAAAATAATTTACGAAAATCTGCGGATAAATTGTTTTTAGAATTGTAATTGAGAATGGAGGTGGTTTATAAGATAAATATTTTTCTGATCAGTGTTTGATAACATACTAATTGATATATATAAAAAAGGAGAATAACGATGGATTTAGGAATTCTTACAACAATACTAACCCCAATTATTAATGCTGGACCTCTTTTCATGATCTTCATTGTGTTTTCAACAATTGGATTGATTGTTCAACTGGGGGTATTAAAATCCATACGCAATGGATTGATGATCGCGGTGGGTTTCCAAGGCGTTTACATTGTGGTGGATTTTTTCCTCGCTGCCGTAGCTCCAGCGGCTGAAGCCCTGGCGCTCAGATTCGGAGGTGTGTTTACATACACTGATATCGGTTGGTCAGCATTCGCCTCATTCGCTTTTGCGTCACCCTGGGCGTATGTGGTAATCGGGCTCAGCTTGGCGGTCAATTTGATCATGATCTTCTTACGAATGACTGACACCCTTAACCTAAACATCTGGGACTTCTGGGAGGCAATCATTGCCACCCTGATCGTTTACGGATTGACCGACAATATTGTCGCAGGTTTAATCTTTGGTAGTTTCCTGGCCTGGTTTAACCTGATGATGTCAGACTTCAACGCTCAACGCGGTTACTGCGCGGATATTGGTTTCGAGGGTTTGTCCTTCTATCAGGGTACCAACGTTGCCTGGGGCGCCTTTGGCCACTATGTCGGCAAACTGCTTGACAAGACCGGCCTGGAAGCCAAGGTGACACCCGAATACATTCAGGAAAAATTTGGTGTCATCGGTGAACCCTCCGTATTGGGAGGTATAATCGGCATACTCATGGGTATTGGCGCTGGCTACTACTGGATTGACTGCGTAATGTTGGCGATCGCTCTGGCGACCTCACTTGTTCTGATCCCAATGATGTCGGGAATTGTTATGCAAGCGCTTGTTCCAGTTACTGAAGCTGCTGCAAAATTCATGAAAAACAAGGCTGGCGGCAGACAGCTCTACATTGGTGTGGATCCTGCCATCGCGGTTGGCAACACCACCGTTCTGGCGACCACCGTTTTGATGGTCCCCATCCTGCTGCTCCTGGCTTTCATCATTCCCGGTACACCCAACCATCCTCTGGCCGACCTGCCCTCCCTGCTGTTCTTCTGGGTGTTTGTAGTTGCCCCGAATAAATTCGACATGGTCCGCACCCTCATCACCACCACACTCATGGGTATCTACGGCACATTCGCTGCCATCTGGGGTGTTGCGAAATGGTCTTCCATGGTAGCTGTAGCGGCGGGTGTTGATGTCGCCGAAGGCACCGGCGTGACAGCCTGGTTCAATCACCTCTGCCCAGAAATGCTTGTAGCTGGCTTATTAGGTGAGAATTTTGATGCTATCGGTGGGGTCACTGGTATCATCGCCTTTAGCGCTATAGTGATAGCTATCACCATCGTCTTCCGCCTGCGCTATCTCAAGCGCGTGAAAGTGGAAGTTGCTGCATAGTAGAAAATTGTTTATTAAACATGAGCCTGGAAAATGTTCAGGCTCATGTTTTTTCTATGGTACTTATTGTTGACTAATCCCATTTATTATTTTGCGGAATTATAACCATTATTTATTAAAATAATAGACTCAGATAGTAATGTATACTTTTTAGGAGATAAATCATGCGATTCATTAGAAATGAAATCCAAACGCCAAAATGCCTGGTACTGACAGAGAGGCGTAAAAGCTTAGCGTTTTTTATCTTGGTGGCTGGCGTTACAGTCTTGACTGTTGGTGTAGTCGGCTTTTTCTCTGCTTTTTTATTTAGAGATCTGATAGAAGCGCGCTGGGCTTTTTCATATCGAGAAGTGCAGACTTATTCACTTGTGGTTGGAGGGATAGGTATTATTCTATATATTATTGCCGGGTTAGCGTTAAAAATCCCGTTGAGAAAAACAACCTATTATAAGGTCAAAACGATTGTCCGGAATGAGCCCTTTGACCCACCCAGGAAACACGATTTCACAAAAGCAATATTAGCACGCTTACGTGAACTCGATGATGATTGGGCATTCCTGGCGGAGGTAAAACCAAAAGGAATAGATTTTAAAATCCCGCAGGTCATAGTTGGACCGGGTGGTGCTTTTACCACGCATCCGATCTCGGATAATCCGGAACGGCGGGCGTTCAAAGATCCAGGACCCCAGTTTGATCTAGCCAGTAAAAAATTAGGAAGCGCGATCGGGCATTCTGTACTGCCTATCATCGTCTTTTCAAACCCTAACCTGGTGTTGTTATATAAAGAGAAACATTCTCCTAAAACCCGCGTGATGCATATCCGTGAGATATACGATTTTATGAAGAATAAAAAGAGTGTGCTCTCAGCGAAACAGCGGGAAGAAGCAGAAGCGAAAATATACGACTTGATAGACGGCACAGCACCTGGTGAATAAATAGATAAAAGCTTCCTACCGGAGGCTTTTATCTATTTATTCACAAAGTTAAATTTTCTTACTCAACCGTCCACTCCACACTGGCAGCAGCGCAATCTCCCTGTGCGTCCATGCGGTACTGCCCAACAGGATCTGTTCCGCCAGACCAATAAACCGTTTCGCGGTGGCCCTGGCTGTCGGATTCCATATCTGTGCAGTTGACCAAAGCGGAGGAGGGAAAATACCAGCAGGCATGAATGGTTTCATTCGGGGCAAACCCATCAAGAGAAATTTTAAAGGTTGTCCCGGCGGGTGCGCTCCAGGGTGAAAACGTGATGGAAGCTGCCGCGCATTCAGGTACTATGATCATTTCACCCTGCTCATCGAATTTTGGGAGCGGCTCGCTGCCGAAGAAATAATTCCCTTCAGCAAGATCCGGACAGCGTTCCATCTGCCATTCATCCGCCCAATTCCAATAGTGGATAACCACTTTTGGCAAAAAATCCCACTCAGGCGGAATGGGGATATTCAAGCGGCATTGATAAACAAGCACTGCCAGAAGTACCGCGATCACGAGTAAGAGGACGAACATTAAGATCAGGAATGAGAAGATGGATGAGAATAAACCGCTGATGAATCTGCCAAACCCGCCTTTTCGCCGATGTTTTTTAGATTGCATCTTCGATCACTTCTTCAGGAACATCTCTGGGTATGCTGGCGGGCTTAAAAATTTCACCGCAGTTCTCACACACCTTGACGTTTTCACGGTTATCAAAATAACAGTTTGGACATTCCATGAACCCTCTTTTATGTATGTGAGTCTTTGAATTCATAAGACTATGATTATTAATACTGATTATATTAGAAAGAGGCAGGAATTTCAAACCAAAAACGAGAAGAATATTAACCATTATAAACATGGGCTTCAATATATTTTACGTATAATGGATGCGGTGAACCCCAAAACGGAATAGAATTCCGGGTATGTATTAAGATGGGTGGAGATGGTGACGAAGCGATTCCGGCGTTATATTGTGATTTGTCTATTAAACATAAAATGAGCGCGAAGAGGATCGAACTCTTAACCAATGGCTTAAAAGGCCACTGCTCTACCATTGAGCTACGCGCCCACAAGAAAGTCAATTTTAACACGCACTGATATTTGCGTCAATCAAATATATAAAGATGTGAATCACCAGTAATAATGTCACCATAAATTCACCAGTAATAATGTCACCATG
>JAUSPC010000075.1 GCA_030655835.1 Pelolinea sp. | reverse complement strand
CACCACCAATAACGATCAACTCGGGATTTATCATCTGTGTGATAGCAGAAAGTCCCAACCCGAAATAGAATCCTGCAGTTTCGAGAGTTTCGACGGCCACTTGATCTCCAGTACGCGCTGCTTCGGCAACAACCTCGCCTGAAATCCGTCGTCTATCCTGAGTCGCATATTTTTTTAAGATGGTTTGCTCTCCTTGATCAATCTTTTCATAGACAATTCTGGAAATTCCAATACCAGATGCATAAGTCAATAGACAGCCCTGTTTTCCACAAGTACACGCATAGCCGTCTTTTTCCACTACCATATGGCCAAATTCTCCTGCGGTGCCAGTGTGGCCTTTATACAATTTTCCTTCTATAATGATACCCAGGCCAACCCCTGTACTGAAACACACGTAGCACATATTACTGGTCCCGACCCCGGCGCCATATCTATGTTCGGCGACAGCGAAAACGTTCGCATCGTTATCCAGGATAACGGGCAATCCCAACCTTTCGGCAATCTCATCGCGCAAAGGCATATGATCCCATTCAGGTAAGTTAGAACTTATATAGATCAGACCAGCCGGGCCATTTACCGTCCCCGCAAACCCCAATCCCACTCCTTTAATATCAGAGGGTTTACAGCCTGTTTCCTCAAGTAACGCGTTATAAATTTGGCAAATTGCTTCAATGACATATACTGGTTTCTGTTCAGACAGGGTTGCGGATTTCTGGAAGGCGACCACTTCACCCATGGAATTTACCATTCCTGCCGCAAGTTTTGTTCCACCCACATCTATACCAATTGCATATTGCTTCATAAATTCTTAATCCTATTCAGTTTTTATTAATTGACCATATTGTTTTGAAATTATAATCTCGTTGATATTGTCCCTAAAAGCGCTTACGTTTTTCTTAAACTGGGTATCAAAGAACAGGCTTGAAGTACCTAAAACAAAATTATTTGCTCCACTTTCCAAAAGATAGGGGAGTGTTTCTTTTGATACGCCTCCATCCGCAATTATTTCGATCATTAGATCCAATTCAGCGGCAAAATCGACAATTTCTCTCATATTCTCCAACCCCTTTGGAGAAAAGGTTTGCCCCGCGTAAGCCGGACCAACTGTGTTCGCAACCACTATTGATACTAACGGTAAAACATCCTTCATGTTGCCGGGCACATCGCTCGTTGGCAGAATTCCAATACCCGGGACCATATCCAGTTTGCGGATCTCATGTACGGTATCAATATAATCTTCACCCCGTGTTTCCACTTGAACAATCACAGAATCAGCTCCGCTCATTTTGAGTTCCTCAAGATAATATGAAGGATGATGACCGTAAATATGAATATCCATTCTTCTCTTCGTCAGAGGCCGCAGGGCTTTGATCACGGCTGAATTTAGCAGAAAAGTTGGCGCGAATACCCCATCACATAAATCAATGTGATAGACATCTATGTCGGATTTTTCCAACTTTTCAAAATCATGCTTGATATTAATGGGGTTGGCACAAGAAAGGGATGCGGATATTTTGTGCTTTAGGTTCTTAAAATTGGATGCAGTCATTTATCTGTTGTAAGCTCAACCAACCGTGCGGCACCATAAAGCCCGGCTTTATCCCCAAGCATAGAAATATCGATTTCCAATCTATCCCGGACGACTGTCCGGGCTCTAGTATTTACCGTTTCGCGTACGACCTGTAGACCATTAGGCCAACCGGAAACAATTCCTCCTCCCAGAATAATTAATCTGGGATTCAGGATATTCACCAGGTTTGTGATGGCTAGCCCAAGATGATAGAAAGATGTATTCATCGCATCGATAGCTTTTGAATTGCCAGCGTGCGCGGCCTCAATCACTTTTCTGGCCAATGACCAGCGGCCAAATTCCGCGCCTAAATTCTTACCCGCGGTTTCAGTTTCTCCCAATATTTCAGGAGCTGCCAAGGTCAGGGATCTGCCAGAGCAGTACATTTCAATACAACCCTGAGCGCCACATCCGCAAATCTTTCCTTCTGGATCAAAAATTGTATGGCCGAACTCCGCCGCGGCACCATCTGCACCTGTATAAAGCTCTCCCCGTAAAATTAAACCGCAACCTAATCCTGAACCAACGAAGATACAAGCCAAATTGTCGATACCTTTGCCGCGTCCAAACGAGTGCTCCCCAAGAGCTATCAAATTGACATCGTTCTCAACCAAAACAGGCAAGTTAATTTTCGGCGATAAAAGGGTGCCAAGAGCAAGCCGGTCAAGCCCCGGCAGGTTTGGGCATGAAACAATTTCTTGTGTATTGCTGTCCAACACCGCAGGCACGCCAATTCCTATTCCCTTTAATGTATCCTTGTCAATGGCTTCTACGTTCAAGTAATCCATCAAAAAAGCATATATTGAATCAACCGCATTTCCTTTGCTTGTAAGCAATGCTGCTGACGGTACTTTTCGAAATGCGTAAGGTTCTCCCCCGTTATCTAAAGATGCAATCACGGTTTTCGTAGCGCCAATATCAATCCCAATTGTTTTCATAATTTACTTCCTTTGTGAGGAAAAAATTCCTATGCTGTTTAATAAATAAATTTTCTTTTAATGATGATTACACTAAAATTATTTCCACTTTTTTTCGCAGCTGAGCCAGAATTTCCGGGTCAGCCTCTTTTCCTGTGATGACCAGATCCACATTTTCAAGACTTGTGATATGGCTGGCGGTGTTGCGCCCCAACTTGCTGTGATCAACAACCACATAGTTGGTTTTAGAAACCCGCACCATGTTTTGTTTGTTTTGGGCATTGAAAGGGTCTGGGACTGAGATGCCGGAGTCCACATCCACGCCTTCAACGCCAATGAAAGACTTGTCAGCCCGGATCTGATTGATGAAATTTTCTGTTTGCGGACCGAAGACGTTCAAGGACCCTTTTCGTAAGATCCCGCCGGTAACATGGATATCCACCAAAGGGGATGAAGCCAATTCGAGGGCAATGTTAAGTGAATTTGTAATGGCAGTGATATTTTTATCTTTAAGGAACCTGGCTACCTGAAAAGTGGTCGTACCCGAATCAATAAAAACCGTCTCGCCATGGGAGATCAATTCTGCAGATGCTCTGCCGATCCGTTCCTTTTCCTCAGCAAACTGGCTGGTTTTCGCCTGAAAAGACATTTCGAAAAACGCTTTTTCGTTATCCATCGCGCCGCCATAGGTGCGGGCCAATAAGCCCTGACGCTGCAGCTCATCCAGGTCCCGCCGAATGGTCATCCCGGATACCTCAAACAACTTGCCCAGTTCTTCTACACTGGCAAAGCCGTTATTCACCAGATAATCTTTGATTTCTTTTCGACGCTGTGCTTGTAGCATTGTTTTTGTTCTACTAATTATTTAGAGAGTTTGTTCAAGTATTATACAATAAATAATTGACACAGGCAAATAAATATGCTATATTAACAAATCTAAACATACTATAACAATAATTTGCATGAAAGAATTAGATACGGTAATTAATGAAATACTTGCATGCCAAAAACCCCAAAACGAAATACAATTATCAAGAAAACATGAGCCATAAAGGCTGCTGTCTATTCTCAACCTATTTCACATGAAATAACATAAAAATATTTATGAAAATAGCCATTGGATCAGATCACGTCGGTTTAACCCTTAAGAAAAAGGTAATGCAACACCTTGAAAAGTGCGGGGTTGCGGTGATCGATTATGGCACACACGACACCACTCGCACCGACTATCCACTGTATGCCGAGAAGGTTGCGAAAGGTATTCTATCCAATGAGGCGGAACGCGGAATCCTTATCTGCGGCACAGGGGTAGGCATGTCTATCAGCGCAAACAAGTTCCATGGAATCCGCGCTGTCGTATGCAGCGAACCATACTCAGCCATCATGTCGCGTAGACACAACGATGCCAACGTGCTGTGCATGGGCGGCTATGTGGTTGGTGTTGAACTGGCCAACCTGATTGTAGACCAGTGGCTGGTATCGGAATATGAAGGCGGCCGCCACCAGAATCGGCTTGATCTTATAAAACAATTCGAAAACGGATACTAATTTTTGATGTGGTGACGTGGGTAGGTATGGGTTTCCAAACTTCTATCCAGAACAATAGAACTGATTTTAAATACCTTAATATTTTTTTATAGATTTTCTTGAAGATTGATTTATAATTTGATTTTGTTTCGAAAATAAATGGTGAAAATACAAAAAAATCGATACACTGGAAACAAAACCATGAATAAAGTACCGCTTATTGAAATGCAGGGGATAACCAAAAATTTCCCCGGAGTGACCGCTTTAGACAATGTGGATTTTGATCTAAAGGCAGGTGAAATTCATGCGCTGGTTGGAGAAAACGGGGCAGGTAAATCTACCTTGATGCGCATTCTTTTTGGCGTTCATCAACCCGATGCGGGCAAAATTTTGGTAAAAGGGCAAGAAGTCTCAATACCCGATCCATCCTATGCACAGAAGTTGGGGATATCCATGGTGCATCAAGAGCTGCTTCTTGTGCCCGATATGAATGTAGCCCAGAACATCGCTTTGGGCAGAGAAACTAATTTTGGTTCTGGATTTTTAAACTGGCGATCAATTTTTAAAGATGCCAAAGAAAACCTTGCAAGGGTTGGGGTTGAGTTAGATTTGAAGACTCCCGTTGGTCAGCTAAGTGTTGCCCAACAACAGATGATTGAAATTGCAAAGGCATTATCCTGGAACGCGGATGTTCTTGTGATGGACGAACCGACCTCATGCCTTACACCTCATGAGGTGGACCAGCTTTTTGTTTTACTAAAGAACCTTGCAGGGCAGGGAGTTGGAATTATCTTCATCACGCACCGACTCGAAGAAATATTTGAAATTGCTGATCGTGTAACGGTTTATCGTGATGGGTGCAGGATCAATAGCTGGCCGATCAAAGATGTAAGCATGGATAAAATCATTAACGCAATGGTAGATCGTAAAATTGACGATATGCATCGAAAGAAAATCAGTAATTCTAAAAAGGAGATACTTCGGGTTGAAGGGTTGTGCACACATGAATTGGATCGAATTTCTTTCAGCGCTTATACTGGAGAAATCCTCGGGATTGCCGGTTTGGTTGGCGCCGGGCGATCGGAATTGGCGAGAGCCGTTTTCGGCGCGGACCCAATCAAGAAAGGAACGGTATTCGTTAACGGAACCCCTGTTTTAATCAAATCACCTAAAGATGCTGTTCTTAATGGGATTGGGTTTTTACCTGAAGATCGAAAAGTACAAGGATTGGTTCTCTCATCAAGCATGGAGAGCAATATGGCCCTATGTATGTATGATCGATTAAGCAAATTCACGGTCGTGAAAAGGAAAGAACGCCGTAACCTTACCAGGCATTACATCGATTCATTAAAAATTACGCCTCCATATCCAGAGCGACTCGTCCGCTTTCTAAGCGGAGGCAATCAGCAGAAAGTGGTTATTGGAAAATGGCTGGCACGCAACGTTGAAATTATTATCTTTGATGAACCTACGCGCGGGATAGATGTGGGGGCAAAAGCAGAAGTACATCAACTTATGATCGACCTGGTAGAAGCAGGTACGTGCGTGATCATGATCTCTTCAGAACTTCATGAGATCCTGCATGTGAGCGACAGAATTTTAGTAATGCGGGAGGGGAGAATTGTCGCTGATTTAGAAAATCAAAAAGCAAAGCAGAAATTAATTATGGAATACGCTACAGGGTTTAAAAAACAAACGGAGGCATTGTAAGATGAGTCATTTCAATAAAACCGCAGCAGATCCGGAAAATTTATCTCAATTTTCATTTCTTAATAAATCAAAAACATTCATCAACTTTGCAAGGCAACAATTAGGTAAATTTGGTCTTGTATTTACGTTTTTCTTGTTAGCTGCAGTAATTTCGGTTCTTTCCCCTTATTTCTTAACAGTTGACAACCTGATCAATGTTCTGATGCAAGCGTCCATTAACCTCATTATTGCGCTTGGTATGACTTTTGTTATCGCCACAGGCGGGATTGATCTCTCGGTGGGATCGATTGTTGGTCTCGCGGGAATGATAATGGCCAAATTATTAATCTCGGAAGTCAGTTTACCCTTGACTTTGGGTATCACATTGCTTTGTGGTGTTTTAATGGGAGCAGTTAATGGTATTTTGATAACCCGAATTGGTTTACCGCCTTTCATCGCGACTCTGGGTACGATGAGCATTTATCGGGGAGTTTCTTTGATCTCAAACCAGGGGCGCCCGGCGTACGGATTGTCTTCCCAAATGCTGAAAGCAATAGCGGGACGGATAGGTCCAATTCCCATTCCTGTCGTGATTGCCTTCATTTCCGCTATTATTGCATTCTTCGTCCTGATGTATACAATTATCGGTGAGTATACACTAGCCATTGGCGGTAATGAAGAAGCTGTTCGATTGTCTGGCGTTCCCGTGGCGCGGTATAAAACCATTGTCTATTCGATCAGTGGATTAATGTCCAGTTTGGCAGGGATTGTACTCACTGCTCGTCTCACTGCTGCCGAACCAATAGCTGGTACAGGGTATGAACTGGATGCAATCGCCGCAGCGGTTATCGGAGGCACCAGTCTCTCGGGGGGCGTTGCAACCATATTTGGGACTGTAATTGGCGCTTTGATAATGAGTGTGCTGCGTAATGGGCTTAATCTCCTCAATATACAATCTTATTATCAGCTGGTTGCAATTGGAAGTGTAATTGTAATTGCGGTTACTATAGATACATTGCGAAGGAAGAAGTGAAAATAAAAATCAATCCTTCCATGGTTTGTGCTGACCTCAGTAAGTTGGGTCAGCAAGTTGAATCCCTTAATGATGCTGGAGTGGATCTATTGCATTGGGATATAATGGATGGTGTTTATGTTCATAATTTTTGTCTTACCCCTGGGATCATGGCTGCCTGCCGTTCTTTCAGCAACCTGCCTTTTGATGTCCATCTTTGTATTTCTGACCCGGCTTCATTTATCACAGAGGTTGCGGAGGCGGGGGCGGGGATCATCAGCTTACAGTTGGAGACAACCCCTCATCTGCATCGAGCGGTTGAACAAATCCACCACAAGGGGATCAAGGCTGGGGTTGTCATCAATCCTTCAACACCATTATCCCACCTCGAATCTATTTTGTCAGAAGTTCAAATGATCACTGTCATGACAGTGGATGTTGGGTTTGCTGGACAGAATTTTATTTACCCTATGGTGGATAAAATTGCAGCGTTGAGAAAAATAATTGATGATAAGGGCATGCAGATTGATATTCAGGTCGATGGCCAGATTAATGCAAAGACTTTCAGCCAGGTTATTAACGCCGGAGCAAATGTCCTCGTCTTGGGTGCTTCCGGGCTTTTCAGTCTGAGTGATGATATTGGAAACGCTGTTCAAGTTGTCAGAGGTCAAATAGATAATACAGTTTCCGGGTCATTTTTATGATCATTGAGCATTTCTTGTTATTAAAAAATACTTATTATGGCTTCATTAACTAATTTTTGAAATCAGAATATTCTTGCCATAATTCTTCAATTTATTAAAATTCAAAAAGGAGGTGTTATTGAAAAGAAAATAAGGATGAATTTGCAAATGAGAAAAATCAAATTTAAAAAAGGAGAATAGATCATGAAAGAGAAATTCACACATGGATTTCGAACAATCCTCACCCTGTTATTGGTAGGGACAGTATTTCTAGCTGCATGCACCCCGGCGCCTGCCGCAGAAGCACCAGCTGATGAAGCAGCTGCAGAAGCACCAGCTGCAGAAGCACCAGCTGAAGGTTATAAAATTCTAGCAGTAGAAAAAACACTGATCAACGAACACTGGCAGGTAATGCAGGCAGGTTACGAATTTGCCGCAGCCCGCTATGGTGTAACAGTTGATGTTATTTCAGTACCCACTGAAGATGATACCGCCGAACAATTGGCAGCAGTGGAAGCTGCGCTGGCAAAGGGTTATGATGCGATCTGTGTATCACCGATCACACCAAACAACCTGAATCCCGCGCTGGCCGCTGCGACCGAGAAAGGTATTCCGATCATCAATGTAGATGAGGTTATCCCAGCAGATGTAGCTAAAGACGCTGGCATTGATATTGCCGCCACGATCACATCCAAAAACTACAACGCGGGTGTTTTTGCGGGCAAATACATGCTAGACAACCTACCGGCTGGTTCAGAAGTATTTGTGATCGAAGGTATGGCAGGCAACGTAACCGGTGGATTGCGCCGCGACGGCTTTGTGGACACCGTGACAGCTGGTGGTTTCAAAGTAGTAGCATCACAGCCAGCGGATTGGGACCGAGCCAAGGCTAATGATGTAACCACCAACATTCTGCAAGCCAATCCTAATGTCAAGGGCATATACTTTGCCAATGACACCATGGCATTGGGAGGGATGGAAGCGGTGGAAGCTGCCGGGTTGGCTGGCGAGATCGTTATGATTGGCACGGATGCAGTTCCGGAAGCCCAGCAGGCAGTGGGGGAAGGCCGACTTATTGGCACCGTTGCGCAATATCCGTTTGAAATGGGTGTGCTATGCGTAGAGAATGCCATCAAATTACTTGAAGGCCGCCCGATTGCCTCAGATATTGAAGCCCCCATCAAGCTGCTGCTGATGGAAGATGTTAAATAATAACAAGTTTTGAAGTACATATACGAGCCTCGAAGATTTCGAGGCTCGTATTCTATATCAAGAAATTCTACATTTATTAAATTACCCAATTTAGAAATGTGAATTAGATATCTAGAACTATTATTCACACTTGAATTCAACTCGTAAGTGCAACTTTGAAAGCGTAAGAGAGGTAAGCTGCGGTAAGATAAGCGCCTCTCTAACGACTAAATCAAAGGAGCACTCATGGGAACATACGCACAGCTTAACCATA
>JAUSPC010000070.1 GCA_030655835.1 Pelolinea sp. | reverse complement strand
TCTACAGTGTTTGTTGCAAAGTCCAAGAGGTCATGTGGGTGCTCTCATAATCTCGCCCACACGTGAGCTGGCTGAGCAAACATATGAAACTATAAATGAATTGAGGAAACAAACCGGCTTGCGGAGTATTGCCATTTACGGCGGGGTGAGTATGGAGCAGCAAACCCGACAACTAACTAAAGGGGTTGAAATAATTGCTGCCTGTCCGGGCCGCCTGCTCGATCACCTTTGGAAGGGTACAGTTGATTTATCCCATCTGGAAGTTCTCGTAATCGACGAGGCGGACCGGATGTTTGATATGGGCTTTTTACCCGACATCAAGCGCATCCTTAAGTTTGTGCCCAGTAAACGGCAGACGATGCTGTTCTCCGCGACCTTCCCAAAAGAAATTGAACAATTAGCAGCGCAGACCCTGCATAACCCAAAACGAATTTCGATCGGATTGGCAGTTCCCGCACACACAGTCGCGCATACGCTTTATCCTGTACCGCAGCACCTGAAAAAGAACCTGCTGTTCAAACTACTCGATCAGACAGACACGAACTCCGTGCTGATCTTCACGCGCACGAAACACCGCGCGAAGAAACTGGCCCAGCAGATCGAACAGACCGGGCAGCGTGTAACGAGTTTGCACGGGAACCGTTCCCAGAACCAGCGCACATCCGCTTTGAAGGGATTCAAACAGGGAAATTACCAGATCATGGTAGCGACGGACATCGCCGCGCGCGGTCTGGATATTGAGAATATTTCGCATGTGATCAATTTTGATATGCCGGACACCGCTGACGCGTATATCCACCGCATCGGGCGCACCGGAAGAGCAGAACGAAGCGGCGATGCGTTCACACTGGTCACACCGGAAGATTTTGAGCTGGTGCGAAAGATCGAAAAGATCATGCAGCAGAAACTGCATCAGGAGATGCTGCCGAATTTTGATTACAAAGCAGGAAAACCCAAGGACGAACAGACAAGCAAGACAACCAGATCAAACGGTAATCGGCAAGCGAAGAGCAGGCAAAAACAGTGGGCGCATTAATTTCTTTTAGATAATCACGCACTTTATTGCGGTAATTACATAACCCAGCACACGCCTTCCCTTGAATAGGGGTAAAGGAATGGGCTGGTTTTTTTGTAATTGGTCTCATTTTTATCAAAGAGTTTTCTTTCTTTTTAACAAGGAGATTGCCGCGGTTTCCTTTGGAAACCCCGCTTCTCCCTTCCTTTCATGCGCCTGGATGGTGCTGGAAGGCAGGGATTCTCACTTTCCACCATGGGGAAAATTCGGATGACATGACTTGAGAGGGTTTGAATTGGCAGGATTATTAATAAATTACCAAGACAATCCATACCACCTCACAGTTAGAATGAGGTATGGAATGGATGAGGTATTAATGACCACCAGAACAATACGCAAAACATACCCGGGGATGGCTACATTGGAAGGCGCTGGTGTTCAGTTGACGCGCATCTTTTCACAGCCGGATGTGGAAGAGTTAGATCCATTTTTGCTGCTGGATCTTTTTGATTCAGATAACCCGGATGATTATCAAAGAGGTTTTCCCTGGCACCCGCACCGCGGGATCGAGACGATCACTTATTTGATCGAAGGTGAAATTGAGCATGGGGACAGCCTGGGGAACAAAGGGGTGATCAGACCATTGGGATGCCAATGGATGACCGCTGGCAGAAGCATTATCCACCAGGAAATGCCGAACCCAAAAGAACGTATATTGGGCACACAACTATGGCTGAACCTGCCGCGCGCAAACAAGATGACCGAACCCGCATATCGAGACATTCAGGCAAAAGATCTGGCGGTCGTGGAAGATGAACAGATGCATGTCAAAATTTTGGCCGGGACTTTCCGCGGGAAAACGGGACCGGTAAAAGGGACGTATGTGGATCCTATTTATTTTGATGTGACCATCCACGCAAAGGGGAAATTTGAGATAGATATCCCCGCCGAGGAAAAGGTGTTCCTGTTCTTATTGGAAAGGATCATTCAATTTCCAGACGGCAGCATTGCTAATGTTGAGGAAGAACGCGGGGTACTGCTTTCAGAGGGAGATCAGGTGATGGTTCATTCAGAGAAAGGCGCGCGCTTTTTGCTGATTGCAGGGAAACCACTGCACGAGCCGATCGCATGGGGCGGCCCGATCGTGATGAACACACAGGAAGAACTCAGGCACGCATTCAAGGAGATCCAAGACGGGGATTTTATTAAGGATTAGAAAAACAATTTCCTGATTAAATAAAAGAAACAGGTCAGCTTGATGCTGACCTGTTTTCTAATTAATCTAGTTAGCGGTCTTAGAGAACGGTAACTTCTTCAGCTTGAGGGCCTTTCGCACCCTGTGTCACTGTGAACTCGACGCGCTGTCCTTCTTCCAGATTTTTATAACCATCACCAACGATGGCATTGAAATGGACGAATACATCATCGCCACCTTCGCGTTCAATGAAGCCATAACCTTTTGAACCATTGAACCACTTTACTGTGCCTTGAATTTTTTCAGACATGATTTGGAACTCCTTTCTTTCATTTTTTGCTGGTCAATCATGAGTTCCAAATCAAACAACAACACTTTGTATCAGAACTTCTTCTTTTCTAGCTCATATAGTGTACCTCATTATGGCAAATTAAGTAATAATCTTTTATAAGATTTTTTTACTGTCAACCCATGATCTTGACTAAAAAATCAAAGATAAACCTGCAATTTTTTTATTAATTAATAATGAGAATGGGCAGGGCAGCGCTGGAAACCTGAGCTGTTAAGATGTACTTTTTCTAGGGTATGATGTTGATCCGCGCAGAAACAGAAAAAGACCGCGAGACTGTGTTTGCCATCTACTTATTGGCATTTGACACGTCTGCTGAAGCCAATCTAGTGGACGCTCGCTCTCATCAGCTGCCCGCTGTGGTTTGTGTTTGCGGGTCTGTTCGTCATCGCGACCATTTTAAATATCACTTCTCACTAACAAGTAAAGATCAAAAATTCTCCCTTTTCTAAATGGGGTATCATTCAAGCAGAATAAAAATTACACAGACAGGATATTGAATGGCTGACATCATTATTGATCAGGAAACATGTATTGGGTGCGGCGCCTGCGTGGATGTGTGCAGCGTAACGCATGTGTACGCGCTGGGCGAGGACGATCAAGCAAAAGTCCTATCCCCCAGCAGGTGCTGGGAATGCGGACAATGTGTGGCGGTGTGCCCGGTTGACTCGATCACACACAGCAGTTTTCCCCTGGATGAATGCCCTGTGATCGACCGATCTGAGGACGACCTCGAGAAATTGATCGGGTATCTTCGGGAAAGACGCTCCAACCGTGTGTATAAAGACAAGCAGGTTGAACGAGAAAAAGTGACTGATCTGGTGCGTACCACCCGCTGGGCACCGACTGGCAAGAACCTGCAGGCCATCTCCTGGGTGGCAGTCGATGATCCCAAAACGATCGCTTTGTTGAGTCAAAAAACAGTTGAGGTGCTGGTTCAGGGCGCTGAACAACTGCGAAAGGCAAGCACATCCAAAATTGATCCTCAGGACCAGAAAATTCTGTTGATGCAGGCAAAGACCTTTGAACACCTTGGTCGGCGGAATGAAAAAGGGGAAGAGCCGATCTTTTTTGGCGCTCCGGTGGTTCTGGCCGCTGTGACCCCGCATTCGCATTTTGGGCGCGACGACGCGGTCATTTCTGGGTATACGATGCAGCTTGCCGCGGTGCAGATGGGGCTCGCTACCTGTCAGATCGGCTATTTCATCGCCGGGTTGGAATTCGACCCTGACCTGGGGAGAGATATTCTTGAAATCCCGGATGAGCGCGAGATCCAAATGGTACTCACGTTGGGATATCCAAAGCACATAATGCGCAGAATGGTCACGCGCGATCCGCTGCCTTTTAGATGGGTTGAAAACTAGCGAATTTTTGAAAGCTGCTCCCCACTCAGTAAATCATCATCGCTCTAAACCACGAGGATTAAACACGGTCGTCTGAAATGGCTATTTAATTGCAATCGCACCCAGTTCGAAGTGCTTCTTATCCGGTTTCGTGTCGAGGTTATAACCCGATTTGGTACAGGCGAAGAAATCTACACTTTTAAATCTGACCTGCTTGAGCAGCCAATTTAATTCAGGACAGGTATAGTAGCGCTGAGTGCAATCAAGCATTTTATTCCTGCCATCTGAAATTTTCTTTTCCATTTTGAATATTTCCCGAAAAGTGACGGGGTCGAAAGAACCATCTAACGGCTGGGTAAGTTTAAACACGGCATTGGGCGCAGTCAGGATCAGTTTTCCCTTAGGGTGAAGGGCCAAGAACGCATTTTCCAGGATCGAAATATCCATCTCATCCTCTTCCATTAAAGAAAAAGCACCTTCACACAGCATGATGATCACATCAAACCCTTCGTGTATCTTGAGTCTGCGTGCGTCCCGCTGAAAAAATTCCACCTTCAAATTTTCTGCTTTGGCTATTTTGCGCCCACGCGCCAACATCGATTCAGACAAGTCCACTCCCACCACCGCATAGCCGCGCCGGGACAGCTCCAAAGAATGGCGGCCACTGCCGCAGCCCACATCTAAAATGCGCCGGGATTGGTCATGGTCTATAACCTGTTCGATAAAATCCACTTCCGAAATGGTACTTTGGGTGTGGGGCTCATTATCAAATGCCTGATAATCTTCATATAATTCTTCGTACCACTGCTTCATTTGATTCTCACTTTCATATTCCTATCAGTATAAGGTACCTGCTGTTCCCACTCCACGATCACACTATAAAAGTGCTTATCGCATTGCGATAACCACATTTTTTCACTGAAAATTTTAAAATCCATTAAATTCAAGAGCACCCATAATATTACTCGCAAAGTGGATATTGAGGATGATGAAATATTCTAATCTATTCAAAAATCGGAGACGGATTCAATCCTGACCAGGAGATAAACGCGGTGGGATTAGATGCATAGTATTCATGGATAAGAAATTTTTTTACAACAGATTTTTTTTGATGATGGTTTCAGTAGGAGACATTTTAGTTCCCCCAAATCCCTGTGTGGACAATCCTCCGCAAATATTTGCTATGCGCAATGATTGCCGCAGGGAATAACCTCGAACTTGACCATACAGGAATCCGCAATTGAAATTATCTCCTGGCTCCGGTCGTATCGACCACATCCACGTTGATCCCCGGCTCATGGATGGTCTGACGCGCATCCTGGAGATGACAGCCCGATTTTCCATCTTTAATGATTACCATGGATGTAACACGCGATAACTCCGCGAGAGCAAGCCTCAAATCATCCTTACCTGTCAACCTGCGTGCCTCCTCCGCGTTGGGTGAGAAGATATCTGTTTTTCCTAATGCATCAATCACCTTCGGACCTTCAAGCGAATGATTGTGTGCCTGACAATCCATGTACACCTTCGCTCCTACTGACCGTGCCGAATCGACCAATCCATCTAGTTCACTTCCTAACACAAGATGGGTGATATAGACCCATTTTGGGCGAGTGGCCCAATCAAAGGTCCGTATGTATATTCTGGAAGCGGATCGGAGTAACTGAGAAAACCGCGCTCATTTTTAAAGGAAAAAGCGGTTGTGATATGAAGAGATGGAGCGCTGCTGTCCTCAAAGAAAGTGCTGTCTATGCCCTCATTGATCGCATTGTCTTTTACAAATTAGCTAAATGGATCAGAGCCAAACTTGCAGGGCTAGGCAGTTTTTATTCCCAGCCGTTGCAGGGCGGCTGCGGGAGTATATACACCCCCTGGAACAAGGTGGAACTCCCGACTATATACCTCATGTCCTAAACGCGGAAATTCAGGCAAGTCAGTGAAGATCAGGTCACAGAAGTAGCGGCCGACGAGGAAGACATCGCAATTATCTAGCCCATCAATCATTTTTGGAATAATCATTTCATTAGATAGATTATATGGATTTTTTGAAAAATGAACCTTGTGATTTTATTTCTCTTTAGGCGGAATCCAGGGCTTGCACCTCGGAATCCATGCTGGCACGTTTTTCTGATACTCCCTAAAAGCGTCTCCGAATCTTTTAATTAATGCTTTTTCTTCAGAAAGAGGGGGATAGATCAGGTTAGCGATCAGGTAAAAAGTAAACCACGCGATCGATCCCTGCGATCCAAAAAGAAAAATCTCTCCAAATAAGATCAAAAGAACCCCAATGATCATGGGTTGGCATACATATTTATAAGGTCCTGATACAACCAGATTTTTTGGCGGATCCCAGGGAGCCAACGTCCCATTGCCAATTCTTATGAAAGCGATATTGGTGATGACCAATAATGTCAGCCCGGATGAAACGAGAAATCCAGCCGCCAACTTTTGAGCTGGAAATCGAAATATATTTTGTGTAAATAATTGGTGAGCGTTTAATGATAACAAGCATGGGATAACAATAACGACCATAATCGGGAATAGAAGAAAAGAAAAAACAATTCTAAACAATGAGACTTTTTGTTTTTGATCAGAAGTGCCCATTAGTTCCTGCCTCAAATGATCTGTTTATAGACTTCAATGCCATTCAGCACCATATGATGAAGAAAAAGTTTATGAAGTAAATCGCCTGGGTGCGGCTGTGCTTTTATCTCAATAGCCGTTTGGAGGGGGAGGTCATAGGTATTGACACATTCTTCCGGGACGATCACACGCCGTTGAATATCCAACGCATTGGCAGATATGCGTAGGTGCATTGCTGTTTGATAAATACACAGATCGGTGCAATCCCCAACGATAATGAACGTATTAAGGTGAAAGTTTTTCGTCAGCCATGAATCAAAAATTGTTGCGTATGCTGGATGGATAGAGTTTTTTTGAATGATCTTCATTTCATTGTAAAAAGGCAGCGATTTGATCTCATCTACTGCCTCAGCTTCCTCCGTCCCGCAAATGCCGTGTTCGGCAAAAGCACCAAACTCCTCCGCGGCAGCAGTATGGCAGTCCTGCAGCAAAATCATATCCCGCACACCACGCTCCCACGCCAGATTGAAAATTTTAACAATCGGTGGAATCAAAGCTGCCACACGATCGCTGGCCAAATTTCCTGTTCGGCAAAAGGCGTTGGTCATATCGACTGAAATAACCGCCGTTTTGTCCGACTGTATTGCGAGGTCGGACCATATACAACTCTCAAGTTGTTCCATGAATTGCTCTAGAAAATTAATAAACTTTTCTGTCGGTTTTTTCATCTATTACACCTTTTGATCATCCTTATATGGATTGTAATCAATTTTTATTATCGAATTATCTGAAAACAACGGAGGGATATTCATCCCGATCCCATGTATCAAACTGGTTGGTACGCTAATGTCTCCCACATACAGCGTTCCCACGAATTCAGATGCCTCGTCTTTTAGCAGACCAACTTTTGGGAGAGCCAACGTCAAGGTTGTATCTGCCTTGATGCAAACCCCCAAAGCAAGTCCACTGTCCGCGTCCAAACCAGAGGGAATATCGAGTGAGAGAATGGGAATAGCGCTTTTATTGGCTAGGTCGATCCATTGGGCAATTTTTCCACGCGGAGCCCCTTGTAACCCATAACCGATCAGAGCGTCAATGACGAGATCAAAATCACCAACCGGAAATTCTTCCGTGATAGGCACTCCCATCGCGCGCAGGGGATGCAGTTGATCCGCAACGGTTTCTTTTAACTTGCTGTCCAGGGCAGCAAGCGCGACCTTTACATATGCTCCCCGGTTGACAAGATGCCGGGCAGCTGCCATACCTCCGCCCCCATTATTCCCTCCCCCACACAGGACAGCGATACGCTTACGCTGCAAGTCACCACCAAGCATTTCGCGGGCTAACTGTGCCAGATCCCTCCCCGCATTTTCCATCATCTGTAAAAGAGAAATTCCATATTCTTCGATCATGAGGCGGTCCACTTCCACCATCTGCAGTCGCGTTACGGCTGGAATCTGAAATTTTTTCATCTTGCATCCTTTTTTTCTTTCTTATAGATATTTTATACAGTCCCTGGGTATGTTTGTATAGAATAAATATTAATAAAGGAAAAACCCAATGAACAATGAAGCAGCAATTACCAACGCACTGATAAATGAAACCAGCCCTTACCTGCAGCAGCACGCACATAACCCGGTTGTGTGGCACGCGTGGAATGAAGAAACATTCCAACGTGCAGTTGCTGAGGATAAGCCGCTGTTGATCAGTATTGGGTACGCGGCGTGCCACTGGTGCCACGTAATGGCACACGAATCGTTTGAAGATGAGGAAACCGCCGAGATCATGAATGCAAATTTCATTTGCATTAAAGTGGACAGAGAAGAACGCCCGGATGTGGACGCACTTTACATGCGCGCGGTACAAACAATGACCGGGAGCGGCGGATGGCCGCTGCACGCATTCGCCCTACCAGACGGTAGACCGTTCTTCGGAGGTACATATTTTCCAAGATCTCAATGGCAGCAATTGTGTTCCACGGTGGCAAACGAGTATAAACACAATCTGGCAAAATTAACGGCATTCGCCGATAAATTATCCACAGGGATGGAAGAGCCGGACAGGATCATTTCTATCTCTGAAGATGACACCTATGACAAAGACACCATAGATATTCGTGTGCGCCAACTGCAGCCATATTTTGATCCACAAAATGGCGGTTTACGCGGTTCGCCCAAGTTTCCCATGCCCACCCTGGTCAATTTCCTGCTTAAATATAGTTCCCTCACACAGAATGAAGCGATCCTTACCCACGTCAAGTTAACACTAGAAAAGATGGAAATGGGCGGCATTTATGACCATGTCGGAGGTGGGTTTGCCCGCTATTCCACTGATCCATATTGGAAGGTTCCTCATTTTGAAAAAATGTTGTATGACAATGCGCAGTTAATTTCCCTGTACAGTAAAGGCTTCCGTCAATTCAAAGAACCAGTTTTCAAAGAAACTGTGGAAGGCACCGCAGAATTTTTACTGCAGGAACTGCGCACAAAAGAAGGATTGTTTGCTTCCTCATTAGATGCGGACAGTGAAGGCGTGGAAGGAAAATATTACGTGTGGGATGAAGAAGAATTAAGAAGATCATTGGGAGAACTTTTCCCCACGACTCAGACGGTATTCAATATTCATACAGAAGATGCCTGGGAAAACAGTGCTTATGTTCTGCATAGAACATTATCACCGGAATCGCTGGCTTCTGAACTGGACATATCAAAGGAAGAATTACAGAACCGCATTATTCAAATCAGGTCAGTGTTATTCAAAACTCGCAAAGAGCGCGTGAAACCTAATTTGGACCATAAAGCTCTCACCTCCTGGAATGGGTTAGCCATACAAGGACTGGCAGAAGCATACAATACGTTTCATACCCCAGAATATCTAGAGGCGGCTAAAGATGCGGCAGATTTCATCCTTACGCACGTGCGAATGGATGATGGCGGATTATTTCACTCCTACACCAGCGGTCAAGCCCGTATTGCCGGTTTCCTCGAAGATTACAGCTCAATGATCGGGGGGCTTATTTCTCTATATCAATCCACTTTCGAAAAAAAGTGGCTCTACCAGGCACGGGACTTGATGGAATACTCCATTGGCCATTTTATGGACACACGATCCGGTATGTTTTTCTTCACATCCGATCTACAAACCGATCTGCTTCAGCGGGATATTGAACTGAATGACGGTGTGGTCCCTTCTTCCAATAGCGTTATAGCGAACGACCTTTTTTACCTTGCACGATATTTTGAAAAAAGTGAATGGGAAGATCTATCCAATAATATGGTCTTGAAAATGAAAGATTCCCTTTTACAAGATATCACCAGTTACAGCAACTGGGCAACACTTTATCTTTCACACGCCTATCCATTTTTTGATGTGGCGGTCTGTGGTCCACTTGTAATTTCTTTATCAATGGAAATGAAAATTGATCCACAAGCAAACGTCCTGTACGCTGGCAGTGTAGGGAAAAGCGAACTTCCGATCCTGAGAGATAGGTACAAGGAAAACAAAACCCTGATCTATGTGTGCCAAGATAAGGTATGTGCTGCACCGGTTGAAACCGCCGCCGAAGCGCTAAAACTGACCTCTTGATCCGATTCTTTTATTATGCATAGCTTAAAGTCACTGGGCTTGGTGCAAAAAACATAAATGGATATGTCAGCATCTGTGCTCACAATATCGATGAAGAACAGGTCTGGAGATAAAATTCCCAAACCATACATAATGTTGTCCCTTTCTCTGGTGACAGGGAAAAGAAAACGAGGTTTATAATCAGATGAGAATTTTCTTGCAATCTTCCAATTTTTATGCGATCTTTATCCACTAAAACAAATATTAAACCAATAGGAAATATACAAATGAAACAAATTCTTGGAATTCCCGGCAGCCTCAGAAAGAACTCTTTCAAT
The DNA here is from genome assembly GCA_030655835.1 of Pelolinea sp. Taxonomy (GTDB): domain Bacteria; phylum Chloroflexota; class Anaerolineae; order Anaerolineales; family Anaerolineaceae; genus Pelolinea. Next base: position 19,317 of record JAUSPC010000070.1, on the reverse strand, counting down.
AAAACACTGCTTCAATCAGCGAGTACTTTTATCCTAGAAGGGTACTCTTTTCAGATGGTTGATCTGGGAACGATCCCCTTATATAATGATGACCTCGCATTAGAAAACCCACCATCTGCGGTCGTTGATTTCAGGAATAACATCCAACAAGCTGATGGGATCTTGATCGCGTCAGCCGAGTATAACTATTCGTTCAGTGGAGTGCTCAAGAACGCGCTTGATTGGGCGGCAACGAATACAATTGGGAATGTGCTAAACGAAAAACCAACCGCCATCATGGGCGCATCCAAAGGTGTCTTTGGAACTGCCCGCAGTCAACTGGTTTTGCGGCAAGTCCTGCTGGCGGCAAATGCCAATGTGGTTCAACGGCCGGAAGTTTATGTACGAAGCGCCGGGTCCAAGATCGATAAAAATGGAATAATGATAGATGAGTACACACAGGAAAAAATCAAACAACTTTTAACTGCCTTGATGGAAAAGATCGATCATCAATAGAATTTCCAGCAATTTTACAAAACTCTTACCTTTTTTTAACCAAATGAGATTAAACTAACAAAATTCAACGGATTTATGAAACAATTAGAAAAAGATACCTGGAGGTTTGGTATGAAGAAAAAAGTATTAATTACAGGATTAAGTTTTTTGCTTATTTTAAGCATGGCCGCATGCAGCGGTGAGATCCAACTGGATTTCCCAACAGCAGAGGCGCCCACAACCGATAATGAACAAGCACCCAGCAGCGGTGACGCTGCAACAGGACCCCTCGATCTAGGGTCATTATCGACCCTCCAAGACGCGTACATAACCATTTATGATAGAGTTTTACCTTCCGTCGTGAGTATCTCTGTTTCAAAAACTGTAACCAGCTCAGGACTTCAATTTCCAGAGACCCCGTTTGGGTTTGATCAACCGCAAGAAGAGCAACCATTTGAATATCAGGAAAATACAGCAGGATCCGGATTTATATGGGATTCCGCAGGGCACATAGTCACGAATAATCACGTCGTTGAAAGCGCGGAAGTTATTCGAGTGGTATTCGCAGACGGGCGCAGTGAGCTGGCCGAATTGGTTGGCGCAGATTCTGACAGTGATCTGGCGGTACTTAAGGTTAATTTGCCCGCAAATGAATTAACACCTATCGCTGTCAGCGATTCAACAAAAGTCAAAGTGGGACAGATCGCGGTTGCGATCGGTAATCCATTCCAGCTAGCAAGTTCAATGACCACAGGCATTGTCAGCGGTGTGGGACGCTCTCTTCCAATCGCCTCCACTGACGGCAGCGGACAATATTATTCGATCCCGGATGTAATCCAAACAGACGCTGCTATCAACCCGGGCAATTCTGGCGGCGTATTGGTGGACATTGATGGCAGTCTGATCGGTGTTACAACCGCGATCGAATCACCTGTTCGTGCAAATTCCGGTGTGGGGTATGTGATCCCATCCGTAATCGTTTCAAAGATCGTCCCCATTCTGATCAAAGAGGGTGAATTTCAGCAGCCGTGGATCGGTATCAGCGGTCGGGACATGATACCTGAAATTGCCAAGTTAATGGATCTGACCTTGAAACAGGGCGGCGCCCTGGTGATTGACGTCACCGCAGGCAGCCCCGCGGACAAAGCAGGTCTTTTGGGCAGCAGCATTGAAGTAACAATAGATGGGATAAATATTCTGGTTGGTGGTGATGTGATCACTTCCGCAGATGGCATTCCCGTGAACGATTTTGAAGATCTGGTCGCTTTCCTCGCGCGCTATACAGTTGTCGGACAAACCATTTCCCTGACCATCCTTCGGGACGGCGAAGTTGTGAATGTGGATCTGACCCTCGCAGCCCGACCGAGCACTCAGCCCAGCGCGGATGAACCAACGAAACCAGAAGAGATCTCCAAAGGTGCATGGCTCGGTATTTTTGGACAGGATGTGACCAGTGCAATCGCTGAAGCGATGGACATTTCAACAACCACAACTGGCGTACTGATCGAAAAGATCACTGCCGGCAGCCCAGCTGACGACGCAGGTCTACGCGGCAGCTTCAAACCGACCAAAATCGATGGGGTAGAAGTGTTAATTGGCGGGGATGTGATCACGGCTGTGGATGATGAAGAGATTAGCAGTATGCAAGAGCTCTTCAGTATCATAAACCGTGCTGATCCCGGTACTGAACTAGTTTTTTCAATTCTAAGAGATGGTGAGAGCCTGACCATAGCGATCACGCTTGGAGAAAAACCAGAATAGAAAAGAAAGCCGTTAAAAGAAAAAAGGACGCGGAGAAAAATCCGCGTCCTTTTTTTTAATTATATATCCAGGTTACGGACAAGTTTGGCGTGCGTTTGAATAAAGCGTTTTCTAGGCGGTACTAACGCGCCCATGAGCATGTCAAAGGTACGGTCAGTTGCTGCCGCATCTTCAATGTTCACCATCAACAGGGTCCGATTTTCTGGGTTCATGGTCGTTTCCCAAAGCTGTTCGGGGTTCATTTCACCCAAACCCTTGTAGCGCTGCAAAGAAACCTTATCTTCTTTGGCACCAAATTCTGAGATGATCTTATCTTTCTCACCCTCGGAATAAGCATAGCGGCTCTCTTTCTTATATGAAACGAGATAGAGCGGGGGCTGCGCGATGTAAATATGACCTGCTTCGATCAACTGAGGCATATAGCGGAAAAAGAAGGTCAGCAGAAGGGTACGTATATGACTGCCGTCCACGTCAGCATCTGTCATGATCACTACTTTGTGATATCTGAGACCTTCGAGGTTAAAAGATTCTCCGATCCCAGTCCCTAAAGCGGAAATCATAGATTTGACTTCTTTATTTGATAACACCTTATCCAGACGCGCACGCTCTGTATTCAGGATCTTACCTCTCAGAGGGAGGATGGCCTGGAAATGCCGGTCGCGCCCCTGCTTGGCAGACCCACCAGCAGAGTTACCTTCAACGATATAAATCTCAGTTCGTTCCGCATTTCTCTCTGAGCAGTCTGCCAATTTACCCGGCAGCGTCATGCTCTCCAAAGCAGACTTTCGGATCACCAGATCGCGCGCTTTCTTTGCCGCGTCTCTGGCACGTGCTGAGGTAAGACATTTCTTGATAATGGCTTTCCCAACAGATGGGTTTTCTTCAAGAAACTCACTGAAACCTTCCCCGACAGCCTGTTGAACCAGAGTTTGCGCTTCTGTATTCATTAGTTTTACTTTGGTCTGGCTTTCAAATTGCGGATCGGGATGTTTTACGCTAATAATAGCTGTCATACCCTCGCGAGTATCATCACCAGTAAAGTTCGGATCATTGTCCTTTATAAGACCATTCTTACGGGCATAATCATTCAGAACGCGAGTGATCGCTGACCGAAAACCGGTCAAGTGCGTTCCCCCATCCACTGTGTTGATCGTGTTTGCGAAACTATAAATAGATTCAGCGTAGGCATCGGTATATTGAATTGCAACTTCGATCCCGACCTTTTCGATCTCTTTTTCTACAAAGAAAACAGGATGAAGCACTACACGGTTGCGGTTTAAATATTGGACAAATGAAGCTATTCCACCTTCAAAATAAAATTTCATACTTCGGGATGGTTCAACTCGTTCATCAACGAGACTGATCTCCACCTGACGCGTCACAAACGCCATCTCTCTGAAACGCTGCGACAACGTTTCAAAGCGGTAGGTAACCTCATCCTTGAAGATCTGTTTGTCGAATTTAAATCTTGTACTGGTGCCCGTTTCACCTTCTTTTGCTTTTCCTATTTCTTTGACAGGATCAACCGGCAAGCCTCGTTCGTAGCGCTGAAAATATAACTTCGCATCACGGCGAACCTTTACTTCACACCATTCTGAGAGGGCGTTTACAGCTGATACACCCACTCCATGCAAACCGCCAGATACTTTATAACTGTCTCCGCCAAATTTTCCACCAGCGTGCAGGATGGTCATGACAACTTCGAGGGCGGACACTTTCTTTTCTGGATGAATTTCAACCGGGATACCGCGTCCATCGTCATTGACCGTTACACTGTTATCCTCGTGAATGATAACCTCAATGCTGGTGCAGACACCCGCCAGCGCTTCATCAATCGAATTATCGACAACTTCGTACACAAGATGATGGAGGGCTTTTTGATCCGTCCCTCCCACATACATACCTGGGCGACGGCGCACTGCTTCCAAGCCTTCCAACACTTGAATATCATGGGCTCCATAAGAATGGTTATTAACTACAGGTTTTGGCACAAATTCCTCCGAATGAAATAATTAACGCTTAAGAAACAGCCGCAGGTTTTTCCTGTTTTTTCGGCTGTAATGAGTTGCTGAACCATTTGACCCCTTTTTCGTAATAAATAAATGAAGCAGCTAATAATCCGGTTGATATGAACGCATGGCCGATAATTCCAACCAACAGCATCCAATTATCCGTTCCAGGTGTACCCCAGAGAAAATCCAATCCATATCCCAGTAAAATTAGCAAGATAAAAAATAAACCTGTCGGGGACATAAGCGAACGCACAAGACGGATTGATGTAACAATTGATTTTCCTACTCTTAATTCTCCATAAAAAATCCCATGTGGAGAAAAGGCTAAAGGCAGGAGCACCCATACTGAAAGCATTCCGATCAATAGAAATGGGAATGTCCCCAATGAGGGTAATACGAGCAGCAGAGTTGAGAGCAGGCATGTCACAGGCAGAGCAAGGATAACAACTCCCGTAAACAAGATCAAAGAAAGGAAAAAGCTCTGCATGGTTTTCTCCAGGATTTGATTCAAATCAAAGGGTTGTCCTGATCCTTTTACCGCACTAGCTGTCATGGCAAAATATAAACTTCCTATAAGCATTCCTACTAGCAAAAAAACTATTGTCCAGATGAGAATAGTGTCCCTTGAAATCAATTCGACCATCCTGCGATCACCAAACGGTGTTGTTGTTTCCAGAAAGCTGATCATTAAGGATGGAACACCGATCGGGATGGTTCGCAGGCTATTTAGGAGGTTGAATCTGTTAATTAGGTCCGTCCAGATCAACCGAGTATTAACCACTAATCCAGCTGCCTCGCCGCTGAATACATCCGGGGATGTCTCAAGCGCTTCCAACAAGCGCGGCAAGAAATACTTTTTCACACTTACCGTAGGACCTAACCACAACAAAACATCCAAACCTATCGGAAACAAGATGATATAGATGTGATTAGCAACGGCATTAAAACCCTCAACAATTGAAGGGATCATGCGAGGAGGAGCATATTTCGTGTCACTATTTACAGATTGCATACAATCTCTAATTTTACCATAGGCACGATATTCTATATTGTACTGTTAATCTTATCTAATCAGGTACAATCAAAATGTGCAGAGATCAGATAACTTTCCAAAAGCCGGCCGCATTAGTGTTATTACCGCATGCATCCTTGTAAGTTATGCACTGCTTCCGTTTGTCCAGATCTCCTCCAGGCAAATTGCATTTACAGTATTCGGTGTTTTTATCTCGATCAACTTCAATTTTTATACCCTGATCTCATTAATTACCGCCGCTTTAGCCGCGGCTGGTACTGACTGGATGCTACGGGAACATCCAAACATAGGGGAACTGTCGACAATTCCTCATTTAATTTTGCCAGCGCTCACTGCGGGCGCAATCGGAATTCCTTTAGGTTTCTTAACCGTCAGCCCTGAATGGTGGATTATCTTAGCATTAGGAAGCGTTCTGGTGCTAATGGTTTTAGCTGGCGAATATATTTCGCTTGAAACAGACAATCAATACTTTCCAATTTCTCTGATGGTCCTTTCTGCTGTCAGTTTTGGGTTGTTTTTGATTATCGTGATCACTGTTCGCGCGGCAAATATGCGGTTGTTTCTCACTGCGGCGATCTTACCAGTGGTGTATGCTATTTTCAGTATTCGTGTCCTTCAGCTAAGGTTTGGAGGAAGCTGGCCAGTCAAATGGACAGCGGTGACCGCGCTCACGCTCGCACAATTCACCATCGGATTATATTATTGGCCTTTGTCTCCGATCAGATTTGGGTTATTATTGATGGGACCAGCGTACGCGTTGACCGGGATCGCATCATCCCTTGAAGAAAGTCCTGCCTTTTCAGATCTTCACCTGGAACCGCTTATTATGCTCGGTTTAATTTGGATGCTGGCGGTTTTTCTGGGTTAGACTTAAAAAGAAACTATTACTAATAAAAAGGGTTAAACGTTGCAGTTATGAATGCTTTTTTTTCACTTCCGTTGGCATATTTGATCGGTTCGATCCCTTCCGGACTTCTCGTTGTAAAAATCGCTACCGGAAAGGATTTGCGGGATATTGAAAGCGGACGCACCGGAGGTACCAACGCTATGCGCGCCGCAGGTCCAATCGCCGGTCTTTTAACCGCGCTGCTTGACGTATTCAAGGGTACAGCAGCAGTATGGGTAGGTCAATCCCTTTTTTCAAGCCCTGATTGGGTGGTTGCAATTAATGGCCTATTCGCGATTTTAGGGCACAATTATTCCGCGTTCTTAGTAAAAAGAAACGAGAATGGGAAAATTGTGTTTAAAGGAGGGGCTGGCGGGGCGACCACACTGGGTGTTGCCATCGGTTTATGGATGAATAGCTGGATTGTGATCCTGCCAATAGCCGGGCTGGTGTACCTTTTTGTTGGGTACGCATCCCTCACAACCATCAGTATCGCGCTTTCGACGATGGGGATCTTGATCGTGCGGGCAATCAACGGCACGTCTTCCTGGGTGTATGCATTGTTGGGTGCCGCATCAGTCGGCGCGGTCGTTTTCGCTCTTAAACCAAACCTTCAACGTTTAAAAGAAGGTACAGAACGACGGGTCAATTTACTAGCCAGAATTTTCACCCCCAAGAAATTCAAATAATCTGCTCGGGTTCTTATTTTTCTAAAGCTAATTTTTCCCTTTGATATAGAGCAATTAGGTTTTGCTGGTGCAGTTCCACGACCAGGCCAGTTAAAAGCACACGACTTTTCCCACACTGATCCACCGTTGCCGCTTCAATAACTTCTCTGGGATCCTTGTGTTTCACTGCTGTACGGGCAACCTTTAATATCTTAGCCAAATAATCTATATTACTCTGCGCTGCGTTTTCGATCTCTCCGCGCAAGATCACATCCCCATGCCCCTGAACAATGTTTTCAAGCCCCAGTTTACTGATCAATCGAATGGTGTTGGTCAACTGCTCGACATCCCCTTCAATGATGTTTGGAAGCGGAAGAAAAGCATCTCCCGCGAAAAGGACACGGTCTTCTTTTATCAGTACTGAAATGCCGTCCGGGCTGGATCCCGGTGTTGGATAGACACTGACATTGCGTTTCCCAATTTGCAATGATAGCGTCCCTTTATCAATGGTTATGTCTGGAACCACGATCTTATTGATACGTTTAAACGCCGGTTCCTGCTCTTGGGCATTTTCCAGCGTTTGCTGGTTTTTCTCCAAGATCTTTTCCCGGGCAAGCACATGTGAAATGACGGTAGCTCCGGGGAAAAAGTAATTGCCAAAGGTGTGATCTGCATGGTAAATCGTGTTAATAATGTAGCGAACCTGAACGCCGAGTTTCTCCTCGATGAAGGCGCGCATCTCAAGCGTCTCATCTGGGATTGCGAGAGTGTCCACAAGGATCGCCCAGTCTGGCCCGATGATCGCGCCGGCAGTCACCTGCGCGTAAAGCTCACTTTGGAACCAGTAAATATTATCTGCTATTCGTTCTCTTATCATTTATTTTCCCATTATAGAAATAATTTAATTCAACCGTTATTAATAGCATAAATGAGAGCAAAAGTCAAAATTTTCGCCTTTTTTGATACTATTCTTATAAAACATCCCATTTCTTTCTCAAAATACTCGAATTTCTAATGGACAGCAACGGATCCAAGAATTAGATCAAGTATTTTTATGGTATGATAGCGTCAATATTGTCAATTAAATAGACTCATCCAGAGAGGCAGAGGGACCGGCCCCATGAAGCCTCGGCAACCATAAAAAGTTGGTGCCAAATCCGGCAGAATCCTGAAAAGGATCTGGAAGATGAGGAAATAAGCTGCTTATTACCTCTCAAACCAGAGAGGTTTTTTATTGAAAAAAAAGAAAAACAATGCAAAATAGATATCAGCAATATATCTCTCACGTGAGAAAGCAGGTCATTATTTTTGATGGCGCGATGGGGACCAATCTTCAAGAATTATACCTGACTGCTCAGCATTACGGTGGAGAAAAATATTTCGGATGCAACGACATTCTAAACCTCACCCATCCAGAAGCGATCGCATCCATTCATCATTCTTTTTTGGATGTGGGCATAGACGTGATCGAAACAAACACCTTCCGTTCAAACCGAATCACATTAGCGGAATTTGGATTATCCGAGAAGACTGACGCGATCAACTTCAACGGCGCGCAGATCGCCCGCAAAGCCGCGGATGCATATACTACCGATTCCCACATCCGATTTGTGGCAGGATCAATGGGCCCTACCGGAAAATTATTATCACTTCCAACTGAAAATGAAGATAGTCAAAAGACCTCATTTGACGAAATTCGTGATGTGTACTGCCAACAAGCACAAAGTCTGATCGCAGGCGGAGTGGATCTTTTACTGCTCGAAACCGCACAGGATATATTGGAAGTGAAAGCAGCGATCCTTGGTATTCATGATGCTTTTGAAAAAAGTAATGTGGTGCTGCCCATTCAGGTTCAGGTCACGCTTGACACGAACGGACACATGTTATTGGGAACGGATATTGACGCTGTATTAACCATAATAGAAGGGATGGCAATTGATGTGATCGGGATCAATTGTTCCACCGGGCCAGCGCATATGGAACTGGCACTAAAATATTTGAGCGAGCATTCCAGTCTCCCCATATCCTGCCTTCCCAACGCGGGACTGCCAATTAATAGAGATGGAATTGCAATTTATCCTTTGACAGCAGAAGACTTCGCAACTGAGATGATGACTTTCATCGAAAAGTATAACCTATCCACTGTCGGCGGCTGCTGCGGCACCACACCAGAGCATCTAAGAAAGCTGGTTGAGCGGATAGGAAGAAGACCGCGCGCACAAAACAACTTTCAAAAACAACCAGCCCTCTCCTCCGCTTTCCATTCTGTGTCGATTGAGCAAGAACCGGCCCCATTCCTGATCGGGGAACGTTTGAACACACAGGGAAGCCGCAAGTTCAAGAAAATGATGTTAAAGAATGACATTATTAGCGCTGTCCAATTGGGCAAGCAGCAAGTGGCAGGCGGCGCGCACGCGCTTGATATCTGCACTGCTCTGACCGAGGATGATAATGAAGCGGAGCGGACGACCAAACTCGTAAAATTAATATCCCAACAGGTGGATATCCCGTTAGTGATCGACAGCACGGATGTGGAAGTAATGCGGGCAGGTTTAAAATGCGCTCCCGGGCGATGCCTGTTAAATTCAGTTAACCTCGAAAATGGAGAAGAAAAAGCAAAACAAGTTCTCTTGTTGGCAAAGCAGTTCAATGCGGCAGTGATCGCCCTAACCATAGACGAGAACGGAATGGCGGCCACAGCAGAAAAGAAATTGGAAATCGCGCAGCGGATATATCACCTAGCTGTGGAAACCTGCGGTTTGGATGCAGGCGCGCTAATTTTTGACCCTCTCACGTTCACGCTCGCAAGCGGAAGCACAGAAACAGCCGATGCAGCCAATCAGACTTTAGAGGGAATCCGATTGATCAAACAGAAGCTTCCAGATACACACACGACCCTGGGTGTGAGCAACATATCCTTTGGATTAACTACACCCGCAAGAAATGCCCTCAACAGTGTTTTCCTGTATCATGCGGTAAAAGCAGGATTAGATATGGCGATCCTGAACCCGCAACAGATCACTCCGTATGCTTCGATCTCAACCGAGGTTAGAACGCTTGCGGAAGATGTGATCTTTAACCGGGCCGCTGACAGCCTCCAGAAATATATTAAATTCTTTGAATCTGATCATGCAGATCCCGGCGTGATCAAAGATGTTCAGATCGAAAACCTTTCGATCGAAGAAAAGATCGGCCGACATATATTGTTTCGCGAGGCAAATGATCTGGAAAAAGATATTGATGCTTACATCAATACACCTTCCCGGAAAGATCAGCAGGAAAAAGCCCTGGATGTATTGAATAAAATACTGCTGCCCGCAATGGGTGAGATCGGTAGTCAATTCGCGAGCGGTGAATTGATCCTGCCTTTCGTCCTGCAATCCGCAGAGATCATGCGCTCAGCAACCAATCATCTCGACCAATATCTGGAAAAAACAGCTGAGCACACCCGCGGCACCCTTGTTCTGGCAACCGTTTATGGGGATGTGCACGACATCGGCAAGAATTTAATTAATACGATCGTCTCGAACAATGGCTATGAGGTAATTGACCTTGGCAAGCAGGTGCCTGCTGAAACGATCATTGAAAAAGCATTCACGATAAAAGCAGATGCGATCGGGTTGAGCGCGCTTTTAGTAAGTACCAGTCAGCAAATGCCGTTGATCGTTAATATGCTCCAGGAACGTGGAGCGAAGATACCCGTGCTGATCGGCGGCGCGGCTGTGAACCAATCATTTGCCGAGCGCATCAGCGCCACCGAGGAAGGGAGACCTTACGCTGGCGGTGTACATTACTGCAAAGATGCTTTTGATGCTTTGAAGGCGCTTGCTTCAATTGAGGTAGAGAAAAAAGATCGGAAGCCGCATAAAAAACAAAAAGAAACAAGAACAGACAGTCAACCAGGTGTTCGGGTTTTAAAAACCGGCAGACATTCTTGGCATCAAACCGAGATCCCGACCCCGCCTTTCTGGGGAGCGAGAACGATCCCCCTGCCGCTTGAAGACTTATTCAAGCGGATCAATCGCAGCGCGCTATACCGCCTCGCATGGGGAGTTGGCAAAGTAAGCGGAGAAAAATGGATCACATATCAGGGTGAATTTGATGCGCGCTTTCAAAAGATGCACGCTTCAATGATCAATCAACCATGGCTAAAACCGCAGGCAGCATATGGGTACTGGCGGTGTACATCTGATGGCAACGGGATCGTGATCCTGCCAAATGGAGACAAGCAAAAAAATAAACCGATCCATTTTGATCTGCCGCGCCAAAATGCCAGCCCTTTCCTGTGTTTGAGCGATTATTTTGCACCAACAGGGCACACCGAACCAGATTTGGCCGCATTTCAGCTTGTTACAATTGGAAATGAAGCCACCGAATATGTCCACGCTTTGCAGGAAAAGGGCGATCTGGTGGAATCTTATTTTGCGCACGGGCTGGCGGTGCAGTTGACAGAAGCAGCCGCAGTGTATATGCACGAGATGATCCGCGCTGAATTGAAGATCGCCAAGGATCAGGGAAAACGATATTCCTGGGGATATCCCCCAATCCCGGATCTGTCCCAGCAAGCAGAAATTGTGCGTATCCTGAACGCGAAAGAAACTCTAAATATTAAGCTAACATCCGCTTACCAATTCGTCCCAGAATATTCCACCGCCGCAATAATTGTCCATCACCCGGAAGCGAAATACTTCCAAATAGATCTGAAAGGTAAAGCATGAAGAATAAAACGTTTTTAGAATTGATCTCATTGGAAAAACCGATCCTGGCGGACGGTGCAATGGGCACAGTTCTGCATGAGCGTGGGGTTAGTTTTGACAGCTGCTTTGATGAACTGAATTTAACTGATCCGAGGGTGGTTGGCGACGTGCACCGTGAATACATCGAAGCCGGCGCTCAGATCATCCTGACGAATACCTTCGGCGCAAACGCGTATAAGCTCGGAAAGCACGGGTTGGCTGAGCATCTAAAAGAGATCAATACTGCCGGCGTTGAATTGGCACGCCGTACAGTGTTGGCTAGTTTTAAGGATGTGTTAATTGCCGGCGATGTGGGCCCACTCGGTGTTCGTTTGGCTCCTTTTGGGCGCGTCCTGCCAGAAGAAGCACAGCGCATCTTTTCTGAGCAGGTGAAAGCTCTGCTGGACGCTGAAGTTGACCTGCTGATCTTCGAAACGATGACCGACTTATATGAGATCAGGGAAGCCATCCAAGCGGTAAAGGCGCTTTCTCCCGATATCCCGATCGTTGCTTCGATGACTTTTACGAGAGACGATAGAACTCTATTGGGAGATAACCCCCGCAAGGTCGCCAAGGATCTGATTTCTTTTGGGGCGGACGTGATCGGGATAAATTGTTCCGGCGGTCCAAACCAAATACAGCGCATCCTGAAAGAAATGCGTCATACGCTTCCAGACGGAAAATTCTGGGTCAAACCCAACGCAGGCTGGCCTGAGCAGATGGGCGGGCGAATCTTTTATCCCGCTTCCGCAGATTATTTTGGCGAATATGCCAGATCATTTTGGAAAGCGGGCGCTAATGTGATCGGCGGATGCTGCGGGACGACTCCCGAGCACATCGCGGCAATGCGAAAATCTTTAGACAGCACACAAACGATGAAACCCAACGGGATCACGATCCAATCACCAGATTTTCCGGATGAAGAAATTGCACAAGTAAAACCAACCCGATTGAGCCAGAAACTAAGCAAGAAGAAATTCGTGATCGCGGTTGAAATGGATCCACCGCGGGGGCTATCGATGCATAAACTGCTGGCAGGCGCCAGCCTGATGGCTGATGCGGGCGCGGATGTGATCGATGTGGCAGACAGCCCGATGGCACGCATGCGGATGAGCCCCTGGGCGGTGTGCAGTTTGATCCAGCGCAAAGCCAAGATCGAAACTGTGCTGCACTTCCCCACGCGCGGGCGAAACCTCCTGCGAGTTCAGGGGGACCTGCTCGCCGCGCATGCCCTGAATGTGCGTAATATTTTTGTCGTGATGGGAGATCCGACCTCGATCGGTGATTATCCTGACGCGATGGATGATTTTGACCTGGCTCCTTCCGGGCTGGTCAAATTGATCAAGCAGGGTTTTAACACCGGGGTAGACCACTCAGGAACCGACATCGGACAGCCAACCAGTTTCTTCGCCGGCTGCGCGCTGAACCTGACCGCGCCAGACCCGCAGCGTGAACTGAATGTGCTGCGGCGCAAGATCAAAGGCGGGGCTGATTTTGTGCTCACGCAGCCAATTTACTCGATGGAACCTCTGGATGCATTCAAGTCGCTTTTCGAAGACACTTACGGACCATTCCCGATCCCGATCCTGGTGGGTATCCTGCCGCTGGTTTCTGACAGGCACGCCGCTTTCCTTGAGCAGGAAGTGCCGGGCATCCACATTCCAGAAACCATTCACGAACACATGCGCTCCGCGGGAGCAGATGGGGCGGTGGAAGGCATTCGCATCGCGACCGATCTGATCAGCGAATTGAAAAACCGTGCACAGGGCATTTATTTGATGCCGGCCTTCAACCGGTTTGACTATGCGGCAGAGATCATTGAGACTTGCAAGGATTCATGAATAATAATTTCCACGATGATCTCAAAGACTGGTTATCAGGGTTTTCACTTGGCGTCTCATATCAGATCCTAATATTTTTTAGCAATTCTTACCATTAATAATAAGTCTTTTATTGGCATTACCAAATTGGATGCGGATGAAAAAAGATTTAAAAGGCTGGATATTAAAAATAAAAATGAACAGAAAAAGATAATTTTTGAGTAATATCTTTTATACGTGGGTTTAGGATCGCTTGATCAGTAGATTTGCTTTAGATAATTCAACTCCTTTTGATATCGCTGTTGGTTATATAAAATTATGAATTCATAGGCAGATATGCAAACATGGAAATTGGTATAGGGAATTAGGCTATGATGGCATAGTTTGGTCTAAAATCAATGATAAATTATCCAGAAATGAACCAGAAAAGGCGAGAACACCCTCTTAGGGTATTGCTAGTTAGATACATGGGCGATGGTGAAAATCTGAAAGTATTTTTTTAGGATTGCATAAGAAATGAGCTGCTAGTTGATATCTCCCATGTTTACTTATATAATCTTATATAATTGAAACATAAGGTAATTAAAAATGAATCACACGATTCTTGACGAACGATTGAATGGTTTACCGTCATCTGTCTGGCAGAAAATTGCCCAAATAGATGAATTAAAAGGGCAGTGGATCGGTGGTGTAAAACTTGGCCCTCAGGTATTAGGAAGGTTGAAGAGATCCGTATTGGTAACCTCAACGGGCGCATCCACACGCATCGAAGGCGCAAGGTTGTCGGATGAAGATGTTGAAAAGTTGATGCGAGGGATTGCTATCCAGCAGTTCTCCGATAGGGATAAACAGGAGGTTCAGGGGTACTATGAACTTCTAAACAATGTCTTTGATTCCCGGAATAGACTTAGATTTACAGAAGGTTTAATTAAACATTTTCACCAAGAGCTGCTGAAATATGTTGACAAAGATACCCGGCATCGTGGGGACTATAAGAAGCAGGAAAATCAGGTTCACATGATTGATGAAGCAGGGCAATCTGTTGGGATACTCTTTAATACAACTCCGGCGTATCTAACGCCCAAAGAGATGCAAGAATTGGTTGAGTGGACACGATCAGCAATCGACGATCAAAGTTACCATCCTTTACTGATCATTGCCAACTTTCTGGTTCAATTTCTGCAAATCCATCCATTCCAGGATGGCAATGGACGCTTATCACGCATTTTAACTAACTTGCTGATGCTGCAAGCTGGTTATGCTTATATGCCTTACGCATCCCATGAAAAAATCATCGAGGATAACAAACCTGAATATTATCTGGCCTTGCGGCAAAGTCAAAAGACTTTCAATACTAACAACGATACCGTTGTACCCTGGTTGGAGTTTTTCTTGGATGTAACGTTCCATCAATCGAAAATAGCACTAGAGTTATTCTCAGAAGAGAACGTTGAAAAACTGCTATCTCCTCGCCAACTTGAGGTCTGGCGATATATGCAGGATGCTGTTGAAGTAACACCCAAAGAGTTATCAGAAAAGCTTGGAATTCCACGACCAACAATCAACCAGGTATTAAGCAGATTGATTGATCTAAAAAAGATTGAGCGCCTTGGACTTGGCAGGGGAACACGGTATAAAATATGCCAAATCATTTTAGAAAGCGGGCGCTGATATGATCGGCAGATGCTGTGGGACAAGCCGCAAGCACATCATTACGATTAAAGCGTGGAAAACAATAAATGTAGCACAATGCCGAGCTTCCCAGCCAAAGTTTGAGCTGTCTCTGCGTACCATCTCTTTTTATCCAGAGACATTTTCCCACCTGCCATGAAGACCCAGACCCCGTTGTTCTTGATCGCCTTGACCTTCGACCATCCTTAATGGAAAGCTTGACCGAAAGAAAAGGTGATAAAATTATAGTATGTTTATGATCAATAATCAGCAAAATAAACCCGTACAGCGCACATCCAAAATAGCCAGCTTCTGCCAGAAAACTTGTTCTACCCCCCCCCCGAACAAATGTTCTAATTGGACTTTTTGATTCTATTTATGCGAACAGGCTAACTGTTCGCATTTTTGTTTTTTAACTACTTCTGAAAGGAAAAACTATGAACCGCAAACGAATAGCACCTCAGCCTCAAGGTTTGGAGAAAATGCCTACCGGCATTGATGGGTTTGACGAGATCACGGGCGGGGGGCTGCCACGCAACCGTACTTCGCTGGTGATCGGCGGGCCCGGCGCCGGCAAAACGGTCTTTGCCATGCAGACGCTGGTCAACGGCGCGCGCCGCTGGAACGAGCCGGGCATCTTCGTCGCCTTCGAAGAAAACTCGCGCCAGATCATCGCCAACGCGGCGTCTTTCGGCTGGGATTTGGAAACTATGGAGAAGGAAGGGAGACTTTTCATTCTGGATGCCCACCTGTCCGCCGACGACATAAAAAGCGGCATGTTTGACCTGGTCGGAATGTTGGCCAGTATCAAGGCAAAATCCGATGAGATGGGCGCCAAGCGCATTGTGTTCGACTCTATCGATGTCCTGCTGACATTCCTGAACGATCCCGTCACTGAGCGGCAGGAGATATACCGTCTCCACGAGTGGTTAGCGCAAGAGGGCCCAACGGGCATCATCACCATCAGACTGGCGGGGGACAACCTGCTGCTATCGCAACACTATGGCTTTATTCAATTCATGGCCGATTGCGTGATTCTGCTCCGCCATTACCTGATCGAGCGGGTCTCGCTGCGTGACCTGCGCGTCGTGAAATACCGCGGCTCAAAATTTGAGGAGAATGAGTTCCCCCTGATCATTGACTCCAAGGGGATAGATGTTACCAGTTTCAGATCGAAGGAAACCAAGGGCAAGGTCTCCAACGAACGCGTGTCCAGCGGCATAGAGCGCCTGGACACCATGCTGAACGGCGGTTTCTTCCGTGGGTCAAGTGTGCTGATCACCGGCGCGCCGGGCACGGCCAAATCAACCCTGTGCGCCGCTTTTGCCGAAGCCGCCTGCCGCCGCGCAGAGAAGACGATCTACATCTCCTTCGACGAAAGTGCAGATGAGTTAGTGCGCAACATGTCTTCGGTCAACATTCACCTGGCACCGCACATCGAGTCCGGAGTTCTGTATATATATTCAGAAAACACAGAGTCGAGAAGCTCCGAAGAACACCTCATGCGGATCAAAAAGCTGATCAGCGAACAGGAACCGCGCTGCCTGGTGATTGATCCCCTGTCGGTGATGATCAGGGCTGGGGGACGGATCTCGGCGCTGGGAGTGGCCAAGGAATTGCTTGGCTTAACCAATGCAAATTTGATTACCACTGTCCTTTCCAGCCTGGTCGAGGGAGGCGAATCCATGGTAGAAACCTCAGGGATCGCCATCTCCACGGTTACGGATACCTGGCTCGACCTCAGCTTCGTGGCACAGGGCGGGGAACGCAACCGGGCGCTGTCGATCATCAAGTCGCGCGGCACCAGGCACTCCAACCAGGTGCGCGAACTCATCCTGAGCGACCAGGGCGTGACGCTGACAGACGTCTACACCGCCAGAGGCGAGGTGCTGATGGGCAGCCTGCGCTGGGCGAGGATACGCGCGGAAGCCCTCGAGAAGGAACTCACCCGCGCGGAGATCGAACGCAAACGAATTGACCTGGAACTGGCCGATGCGGAGACGCTTGCCCGCATGGAAACCCTCAAGCGCCAACTGGAGGCGCAGCGCGCTGAACTTGCTTTGCTGATCGCCCAGCAAAAGGTGCAGGAGGAAGCGTGGAGTGTAGGGCAAAAGGACCTGGGTGAAATGCGCGATGCGGACAAGGAGTTTTGAAATGAGTGTACCCAGCCAAAAGGGCTCACGTTCGCCGACTAGGGACAGGCAGACTACTCTGTTTTGGCTTTACGTTGCGGGCAAGACACCAAACTCCGTACAAGCCATAGCCAATTTACAGTCTATCTGCCAGGAATATTTGCGCGACCGTTACAAGATAGAAGTGGTGGACATGCTCCAGGAGCCATTACGCGCCCTGAGTGAGGGGGTTCTGGTCACACCCACGCTGGTCAGACTGTCGCCGTTGCCGGTACGGAAGATATTGGGCGACCTGAGCGACAGGAATGCCGTGCTGCACGTCCTGGGACTGGAAGAAAGCCCAGAATGAGCGAACACGAATTCGGCGTTGACAGAGCTGAGCGACAGCAGGTGGAGCAGGAAAAGCAACACATGGATGAACTTTTTCGGTCTCTCATCGAGAATAGTTTGGACATCATCACGATCCTGGACGCCGAGGGAGTCATCCGCTACGAAAGTCCCTCCGTTGAACGGGTGCTGGGATATAAGCCGGCAGAATTAATTGGCGTGAACATGGCCGAACTGCTTCACCCGCAGGATGTGCCAAAGACGATTGCAGCCATGCAGTCAGCGGTGTCGGCCGGAGCTCCTGAAATCTGGGAAGTGCGTACTCGTCATAAAGACGGATCGTGGCGGGTGATGGAAAGCATCGCCAAGGTCCTCGTTTCCTCGTCCGTGACGGGTATCGTGGTCAATTCCCGCGACATCACCAAGCACAAACAGGCAGAAAAGGCGCTGCGGGAGAGCGAGGAGAAGTATCACTCAGTTGTCGATGATACACCAGGTTTGATTGACAGATTTTTACCAGACGGAACGATCACATTTGTGAACCAGGCGTACTGTAAATTTTACGGAAAAAAATATGATGAACTGATAGGCATGAACATACAATCCACAATCCCAGAGGAAGATAGAAAAAATGTTATGGCGGGTATCGCCTCGCTCACAAAAGAATCACCAATACAAACCTCTGTGAACAAGATTATGAGACATGACGGCGAAATTCGCTGGACGCGCTGGACAGATCGTGCGCTCTTTGATGAAAATGGAAAGATATCAAGCTATCAATCTTTTGGAGAAGACATTACCGAACGCAAGGAAACGGAGGAAGAACTGAAAATCAGTGAAGAGCGTTTCAGCACTTTCATGGAAAACGTACCAGCATTTGCCTATATCCTGGATAAGAACTTGCATCATATCTATGGAAATCCCGCATCTATTGCTGCTGATGGTTTTTCTACTTTAGATAGTTACATTGGAACCTCCATTAGGAATAGTTATTCCAAAGAAATATCAGATGAAATTGAAAACAACAGTAGGCGTGTTTTAACTGAAGAACGTGTAACACATCATGAATTCACCGTAATAATGAGGGATGGAAAACCACACTCGCTTTTAGATGTGAAATTCCCGATTAGGCTGCCAACTGGAGATATACAGATTGGAGGATTGGCAATTGACATTACCGAACGGGTGCAGGCACGGGAAGCCATCCAACTGGAAAGGGATAATGCGCAGAAATACCTGGATATCGCGAAAGTGATGATCGTAGCACTTAACAAAGAAGGTGACATCACCCTCGTGAACCAAAAAGGAGCCAGCATTCTTGGATACCAGATTGAAGAACTGATCGGGATAAATTGGTTTAACACCTGTATACCCACAGCGGATAGGGTGCAAACGAAGAAAATATTTGATGATTTCATAGCAGGCGGGGTGGCGCTGGGGGACCATTTTGACCAGGTTGTAATAACAAGATCGGGAAAAGAACGCATTATCAACTGGTACAGCACACCTTTGTGGGAATGGGAAGGGGATGAGAAATATAGGTCTGGGTCGTTGAATTCCGGAGAAGATATCACCGAGCGGGTGCAGGCGCAGACAGGCCTCCAAAATACCTTGGAAAAACTGAAACTCACCATTGATGGCACGATCCGCACCATCGCGGCAATGGTTGAAGTACGAGATCCCTACACAGCCGGCCACCAGAAACGTGTATCTGAACTGGCTGCCACCATCGCCAGCGAGATGCACCTCACCGAACAGCAGGTGGAAGGTGTCCGCATGGCTGGATTGATCCACGAT
>JAUSPC010000072.1 GCA_030655835.1 Pelolinea sp. | reverse complement strand
GATGCTCTCCTTTTCTCTAATCGCGTAAACTGGGGAATTGAATTGAAGTAAACATTTCCGAAGATCTTCCTTTTGAAATACCAAGTCAGATGCTTTCCCATCCCATGAGAAAGAAAACGGATTATTCTTTATATCGGTTTGCAAATTCGAATTGTTAGTAGCCGCCATTATTATTTTCCTTTGCTGATGGTCAAAGAGATGTTCTGGACTGTATAAATTTTTACGCCATCCACCCAGAAATCTGCATCAGCGAGTAAGTTAATAGATGAATCTGATGCGTGGTTGTCCTTAAGATGAATATCGAAATTAACTTTCCCGTTTGCTGGTGTTACCTGACCGCGGTATTTCCAGGAGAAAGATTCGCTGTGTGAAAAGTCAGCAATCGGATCTTGAAAATATTTTTTATCATGGGAACTTTTCGCGAAGGCCCACATCCCCTGGACAATTGCTTCGATACCAAGCGAACCGGGCATTACTGGATCCTGGTAGAAATGGTTTGTGTAAAACCATTCACTACCGCTGAGTTTTTTCTCACCGATAATGATGCCACATCCATGTCTTCCGCCATTTTCATTGAAGGCTATTCTGTCTATTAGACCAAGATGATTTATTGAGGAATTATTCCTTGTTGGAAGATACTCATCGAGTTCTATACTTTGGTAGTCATCAAAAACCATAAAATCATTCCCTGAAGTATCGATCCCGGTCTGTCTTTCCATAACAACCTGGGTGAAATAACCGAAAGATGAATTTCCTTTCAAGAAAACAGATTCACCGATCGATAATTCGAATGCATATTTTTGGATGAGCATTCCACCACCAGAAACTGAATTTATTAATGTAGAACGATTAGTAATCGTTTTCCCTGCAAGGTTTGGATTTGCGATGAAAGATATCTCTCCATCCAGGTTGCGGAAGAGGTTGACATTCTCGGGAAGGATCAATGAGGTTCCCAGATACGCGGACAAAATCCCGCAGGGCTGCAGTGCAATCTCCATTAAAACCCCTAATGGGATACCAGAATACTGGTTCTCATTGATAAACCAGATATTTTCCGGGATATCAAATTCCGTAGTGGTGGATGCCGGGGGTCTTAAATTTCCGCGTTCTCCGGAAATCGCCAAAACTCGATCTATCATGAGCAGATCTCCATTGGGTATACGGGGAGATTTTCGATGGTCCAATATTTCATACTCTGATCCGAAGCATTTTGCGATTGAGCCAGTACCGAATTCCTTCAATTGGTTTATATTAATAACCACCTGCTTTGATGGGCTTGAAAAACCAATTGGTGTTGATGATCCAGCATCCGCGGCAAGTGTCTGAAGATTGAGTGCCTGGTGGTTTAGGAATTCTTGATGCAGCTGGTTAGAACGGGTAAGATTTTTCTGCACCATCTCCAAAACCCTATGAATTCGTTCATTTTTTTGGTCAATTGTTTTAATAGTCATATTAATTACCCAATAATCGCTTTCAGATCTACCGGAACCTGGTGGCTTATCAGACGGGAAATTAGCTTTAGGATGGAGACGTGGTCTTTCACATTGTTTTGATTGATTGATATAGCCATATGTGGTTTCTCTTTTAATGTGGCATCCACCCATTTGGAACAATTGCTGCCAGCACCCAGCTCAATGTAAATGCGCGCTCCGCCTTCATAAGCAAGGTCGATAAGACGTGGAAAATCAATTGGTTTGGTCAGCATTCTTGAGAAACTTTCCGCGATAGCCCCGGAATTATTTTGAAGGATCCCGTAATCCGCAGCGGTATAAATTGGAATATCGGGGTTGGCCTCCACAGGCCAGTCATGCAGGTGCCTAAACGCCTCAAATTCCGATGCGACTGGTTCACAATGAATCGCATGGTGATAGGGTGCTTGCAGATACATACATTTAATCGCATCTGCTACCCGCTGGCAACTTTCCGGTTTTCCACCGATAACAACCTGACGGGGCGTGTTGATGTGGGTGATATACACATGTTCCTCAACTTGGAGTGCTTCTCTTACCTTTTCAGCTGAAGCCATTAATACATAATTTGCCCAAATGGAAGGATTGTTTACTATTTGACTTTCTAATAGTGGTATGTTCCAGAATTCCCGAATGGCATTTTGCGAGCCGGAAACACGATCGCGGAAAATGGGGGATGTTTCCAGGGATGTGCGCATTGAATCTGCCTGGGTCCAAAGTCCCATAGAGAACATCATGCTGTTTTCTCCTAAACTGTATCCAAAGGCAGAATCTGGTTTTACATCTAAAATATCCCTGAGAATGACTGTAAATAGATATGAAATACAGATCCCGCTGGATATCATTTGAGCCGGATTATTATTCAACTCGTCCTGTAATTGCTCCCTTATGCCTGAAGTAAGAACTTGGGGAAAGATTGTATTTTCATTAATAGCAGTTCCCGGGTCAGGGGTTAATTCACGCAAGGCATCGTGCAGCTGCGGAAAAAGGTAAAAAATCTCACTGCCCATTCCAATATACGTGCTAAACGCACCAGGATATACAAAAGCGATCTTTTCATGTGGTCCAAATGGATTAGGAGTGAAAAAACTACCTGTGGGTGTCTGCCAATCTTTTCCACTTTCAAACGATCTCAATACGCCTTTTTGAGCATGTTCAAGTTCGCTCATCAATTCTTGTTTTGAAGAACCGAGCACAACAAGTGTATGTATTCCGGACTTTTGCTCAATAAATTCCTTAAGAGAGTTGATAATAAAATTGGTAAGATCCAGGCAATCGGTTATTCCACTTTTTATTTCCTCAATCTTTTGGGTGGCTTGATGTGGGTCGTTAAATCCTATTGGCAGAAGGAAAAATCCAAAATTCAGAAATGGTTTGTCAGGGTGTTGACTGGATCGATATCCTTTTTCAAGCCGTATGAATGACTCGTTATTTTCTCCTTCACTTATCGAAAGATTGGCTTCCCGTTTACCTTCAAATGGCAGCGCAAACCAGGGACGCAATAACTCCTGAGGTGAATCTCCTATTGGTTCTTCACTTTTCCGATTTACGTAAGGAATCGGGAAGTATGTTTTATCGTTGATATTAATCGCAGACCGGATCAACTTGACAATTGGAACCGATCCGAGAAATTCGTTCTCGTCAAATTGGCCCTTCACGCATTCCCTATTCCGAGACTTTTTTTCATAAATCAAATCTGCATATGAATTTTCAATTGAACTTTGATTGGAAAGGATAAGACATCCGAGGCCTATGGAAAGCTGTGGTTGTATTTCGTTTGCAGCATTTGAAGCGGTTAGTTCTGAATTTGAGGCGAATGGAGTTGGGTAAGTAAAAAAGCTGAAAAATGCAATGAGATCACAATATTGATCTTTTGAAAAGAGAAGCGTTTGCTCCAGGGCGGACTCGAAACTACCCTGGATGATCTTCGAATTGCATGATTTCAATGATGGGGTGGCGGTCTCAACTATTTTTTCAAAGGATATGTTTGATACATCCTGATCCCGTTTAAAAAAACCATTCAATATTGTCGGTGGAGCATGTACCACTACGGACAATGAGACTACTTCGGATAGGTTATGGACTAATTGAGCGTCCATAATGGCTCGTTTAATAACCAATACCAATAGATCCTCGATCAGGATCGAATCTTCACTAGTCGATCTTTTCATCCCAATGGCTGCTAGAGACTGACCAATCTGATCGGTAAGGCGAAGTACACCATTGTCCTTCCAATCCCCTTTCACCAGCATACTTTTAAATGCTTTCAGATCTGGATATTCAACAGTGAATAAATCCATCCCGATAAGCGAATATGATTGGGAAATCTGATCTTTTTGATCCTTCATAAATATCACCTATTGAAAAAGGTGGAAATTGAAACTTACGAATCCTTCTTGCCAATAAATCGTATCAAATGATTGCTAATGGTCCCTTCAAGACCTGTATAAGTAAAAAATTCACCGCCACCCTCGTCCTGAACCAGGATATTCCCGACAACCGCATGGTCGTTGTGGTACGTGATGGTCAGAATCGCCCAGACTGGGATATCGAAGGGAATCAACCGATATTGATCCCATTGATGCAGGCGTGAGGGAAGGCAGGGTGCGTCATAAAATTTCTGGGTCCAAAGCAATAAACTTTGGACGATGGCGTCATTGATAAATGGATTGGCTATTCGAGCTGAAAACTGCCCTTGATGGATCGGATCCATCTGTGGGAGGGATACCTGTGTGATGACCCTTTTTTCATTTATCTGTAATACTTCCTGGATCCCCTGAAATGATGGCCCATGAAAGAGAGTACCATCCTGATAAAAATCTCTACCATTTTTATATTTTGATGGGTCAAGATCAAAATCTTTTATAGGCTGGTGCCGGCGAAGTGTGGGAGTTCCTTTTGTTAAAGTGATCTTACCGCTGTAATGGAAAATTTTACGGTTGGTATTATTTTGACTGGTAATTATTGCTTCATACACCTTCTTGCTGCCATCAGTACCTGCCTGTAAATTTATTTCCATATCATAATCATTTTCTCCATCATCAAATGTGATTCCTTTTAAAATTTTAAAATCTTCCATTTTCGTGAATGAGAATCCGGGATTAAGTGATTGACATGTGTCAGCAAGCCAAGATGACGCGCAGGTTGCCGGTAATACAGCCTGTGAACCGATGCGATGGTCAAGCAAGAATGGGTTGTTTATTATATTTAGACTACGACGTACAACGATCGAATTGTTATTAAGTGATTTGATCACAATTTCCGAACCTAACGGACTACCAATTAGAATTTGAGGAGTTGTTTGCACCGGTCGAGATAATTCATCAATCAGTGCTTGGATACCGATTTCGGTAGAAATCAACTGGATATTCCTTTTTTGAAATACTTTTTTCAATTCCGGCGAAACCATCCCTGAATCCCATGGCCCCCAATTGATAGAAATCACTCGGCAATCGGGCATAGATTTATTAAGGATATGGGCTGATTTATTCAAAAGCTCATTTGCAATTGCATAATCCGATTGGCCTTTATTTCCGAAGAAACCTGCTACTGAAGAAAACAGGACCAGAAATTTCAATGCTTCCGGGTTGACTGCTTTGATGATATTTATTAAACCTTGAATCTTGGTATTTACTACCAAGTCAAAATCATTGCTACTTTTATTTTCGATTAATTTATCCGCAAGATTACCGGCACCATGGATCACGCCTGTTATCTGTCCGATCTTTTTGACAGCAGAATGAACCTGCTGAATGAGTTGCTTTTCATCTGTTATATCAGCTGAAATATAGACCGCTTGCCCACCAAATCCTTCAATTTCTTGAATTGTTGAAGCTATCTCTCGGCTTGAAAGAATTGTTTTTATTTCATTTTGAAGGAGCTTGGGAGTTACTTTTTTGCCATTATTTTTATAATAAATGAGCGCGTTATTCTGAAGGTCCTCGGTGCTGCTCAGCCCATATGCCCAATCAGGTTCTTGATCCAGCACAGAAGAACGACCGACCAGAATAAATCGGCAGCGGGCAGTTTCAGCAATTTTTATTGCACATTGGGATGTAATCCCTTTTGCTCCGCCGCTGATCAGAAATACAGCGTTTTCGTTTAAGAAGGTATTATTTTTTCTAACCATAATTATTCTTCAATCATCTCTTTCTCTCCGAGAGAAATGGTATATCTTCCATCTTGTGTATACCCAACTTCTGCAAGGAGTAGATTCGGATCATGGAGTTCGTTATTTATAATTTTTACGGCAGTTTCCGAATCAATATTTGGGTGAAGATCCAAAGCACGGCAAAATACATTATTCCATTCCAAACGCAGCGTTTTTGCTAAACCCGAAAATCCTCCCGGCGTTGGATCATGAGATGAATTCCCATTCAAACCGAATTGGCCATCTACCTGAGTAATTGTCAGGAATGCTGAGCGGCTGTCCTCGCTCGCCGCTATCATTGGTTTTTTGAGATGACGAGCCATCAAGAAAACTGTCTTTAATACAGCTGCTTGGTTTTCCGAAACCTGCAATAAATCCTGCTGATCATTATGGGCTGATGGATTTATGTGAATAAAGGCTGAGATTTTATTATGGTCTCCAATGATCTCTTCCATTTTCGATTGAATCATATCTTCTTTAAGCTCATTGAAATAAAAGTGGAGCACGCCATTTTCAGAATTTATTATTCCATCGCTGTTGATCTTACCAAGATGGATCATTCCAACCTTATGACCACTCGCGGAAAAAGATTTTGCTAATAATTGGGATTTCTCTGCACCATCATCGGTGATCAAGATCAGATTGTCCTTTGGTATTTCAAATTCCAGATAATCTGGTTGGGCAATTTGTTTTACTTCGACAGGAAATCTTTCAATTACGGGTTGATCCGGAGGTGTGATTTCCTCATCCACACTGGTGAGTGCGTTTGGCTGAGCCGCATCAGATCCATTTCCTTCAGTAGCAAATTTTGTAATAATCTGCTCAAGTGTGCGAAGAATGGCTAAATCTTCCGCTTCGATAATTGGTAAGTGGGGGAACCGTTCCTGCATTGCTCCAAGGAACTCGACACGCTTGATCGAATCAATGCCCAAATCCGCTTCCATATCCATCCCTAAATCCAACATATCTGTGGGATAGCCGGTTTTTTCACTCACAATTTCCATAAAAGCAGGCTGGATGTCAGGCGCAACGAAACTCTCGGTTTGTTCTTTTTCAACACTTGCCGAAATCGGTGTTGGATTAGACCCCTTTTGTTCAGGTTCATTTTGTTTAATATTATTCGGAGGAGAATTGAAGGCAGATATGATCTGCTCAAGTGTTCGCAGCACTGCCAGATCCTCAGCCGCGATCGTAGGGAGGTGTGGATACTGTTCCTGTATAGCCCCCAAGATCTCTACTCGTTTTATAGAGTCTATGCCCAGGTCTGCTTCCATATCCATCCCCAATTCCAGCATATCTGTTGGATAGCCAGTTTTTTCACTTACGATCTCCATAAAAGCGGATTGGATGTCCTCTCCAACATAGCTGGCGGCTTTTGCTTCGACAGAATCAGCGGGAATCGCTACTGTTGTTCCTGTCTTAATGCTTGTAGGAACGGCATTGAAAGCCGCTATGATCTGGGCGAGTGTGCGTAAAACAGCCAGGTCTTCGGCAGCGATTGTGGGGAGTTGTGGATATTGTTCCTGGATGGCCCCCAATATCTCTACTCGTTTTATTGAGTCTATGCCAAGGTCCGCTTCCATATCCATTCCCAATTCAAGCATTTCGGTTGGATAACCGGTTTTATCACTGACAATTTGAAGGAAGGACTGCGTTAGCTGATCGACATCATAGGAAGGGGCAGCGGATTGGTTTGTTTGTAGAGAGTGGGTGTCTTTCTGTGAGGGAGTGATTTCATCCATTGGTGCTTCCACAGCTGGAACAGATGCGTTCAATCGCTGACCTTCATTTTGGATGTCAATTTGATGCAGTAATGAACGCGTACCAGTTTGATTGGAGTTGATCAATTCTTTGAGTAGAGCTGTGTATTGCTGTGAAAAAGCCGTTTGAGATTTGATATATTCCAGATGAGCATTGGATGTTCCGGCATGCTGAGCATTTACGAATTCGGCTCTTTTTTCCAAAACTAAAAGTGATTGATCCGCGTCTTTCTGCTGCTGACCGTTATTTATTTTCGAAATGATGGAAATTTCTGTCTGGGTGATCTCACCGAGGATGTTCTTAGAGGCTGTGTCGTTTTGCAGAAACTGTTTATGCACTTTTAAGATATCAGACTGGTGTTCCTGAAGTTGTTCAACAAAAGATTGAATGTGATGATCTCCCATATTTAGTTCCTCTGAAACCGATGAAGAGGCAGGTCCAGCATTGACGGTCAAATTGATGGATGTGTCCTGTGAAGTCTGATCTGAGCTTGACTTATGATTGGTGCTGGGCTGTTCACTCGCACGCTGCGCAGTGTTAGTATTTGTTGTAACGAAATGTTTTTCCTGTAATGCTTCATCAAATTTGGACCGCGTTTTTTGAGTTATGTAAAGACCACCATTCAATTTGACAGCCACTTTACTGTGAGCGGGTTGTGTGTGAACCTGGTGATCTTTATGCGGGTCACTGATGCCTAATTTGAAGCCAAGGACACGCATTTGTAAGATTGCCTGCCGATATTGAAGGTCGCTGTTACCTTTCGTGTTTTCATTCAGGGTGATTGTTTCATGGGGCTTGTTCTTCAAGATGTCTTTTACAAGATTGGTCAGAATATTCTTTGGACCGATCTCAACGAAAATTGAGCCGCCATTTTCATATATATTTTCAATTTCTTCTTTAAAAAGCACTGGATTTAATATATGGTCGGTGAGCATTTGAGAGATCTTGCGCGGGTCCTTTTCATATTCATGAGCAGTGGAATTTGAATACACACCGCCGATTGGTTCCTGAAAAGTTTCTTTCTCGATTGCCAGTTTGAAAGGTGCTTGAGCATGTTCTACAAATGGAGTATGAAACGCGGCTGAAACCTGAAGGGGGAATACTGTCAGTCCTAACTTCTCCAATTCGGGTTTAATTGTTTGGACCGCCTGGGTAGATCCGGCAACTACAACCTGTGTTGTGGAATTAAAGTTGGCAATAGTGACATCATGATTACCTTTTAGGAGATCCTGAATTAATTCAATATCCCCCTTTACAGCGATCATCGTACCGGTATCTTTATCTGATGAGGCAGGAACAGCCATGGCTTCACCCCGTGCTTTTGCCAGGCGGATCAATGTGTCCTCGTCGAAGACACCAGACGCCCAGAGGGCGGTCAATTCACCAAAACTGTGTCCAGCAAAAAAATCAGCTTCGAAACCAGCGTTTGCCAGTAATTTATATAGCCCCACGCTTAGCGTTCCTATCGCTGGCTGCGCATTTTCCGTTCTTGTCAATAATTCTTTTTGATCATTTCTTTCCGCATCCGTAAACACAGGGATGGGGTAAATGTGGTCTGTCAAAGGGATTCTCTCATCGCTTGAAATAATTTCATTTGCTTTTTCAAAAGTTTGCCGAAGCAATGGAAAATTCATGACGAGGTCTTTTCCCATGTTGACATATTGCGCACCTTGACCCGGGAAAAGCGCAACCGTTTTCCCTTTTGGATCCACCCCGGTTTTACGGTAAAAAATTCCCTGTGGATGAGACCAGATATCCTGTCCGTTGTTATCAGCAATCAACTTAATGCACGTTTGCATTTTCTCGCAGGCATCCGCAAGAGTTTCTGTGACGAATCCAATTCTGGCGTGGTCATCAGGTATGGTTGAATCGCCTGCTTCCTGGTCGAGTTGATTGAGATAAATATTTCCAACTGTGCTTTCTAGTTTACCTAGCGATTCCTGACAATCTTTTATTAGAAGTTCGTTGGTTTGTGCTGAAAGCAGAATAGTATATGGTGTGGATTGAAGTCGAGAATGTGTGTCCTGATCTTGTGTATATTCTTCCAGGGCAACGTGGAAGTTTGTGCCGCCAAAGCCAAAGGCACTGATGCCAGCCCTGCGGGCAGGGGTTTTCTTGTTCTTAAACCACGGCCGAGTTTCTGTGTTTATGAAGAATGGTGATTCCTTGATATTAAAATCCAGATTTGGTTGAGATACGTTGATGGTTGCTGGCTGTATCTTATGATAGAGAGCAAGCGAGGACTTGATCAACCCAGCCGCACCCGCTGTTGCCTTGGTATGGCCGATCTGTGATTTAATGCTTCCTAAGGCAATATGTTGTTTTGTGAAACCTTGCTCGCCAAACACTTCCTGCAGACCTTCGAACTCCGCGGAATCTCCGGCATTCGTACCTGTTCCGTGTGCTTCAATTAATCCAATAGAAGAAGGAGAGAAGTTTGCCCGTTCATAAGCGCGGCGAAGCGCTTTAGCCTGTCCGCCTGAGCTGGGCGCATAAATACTTTTAGAGCGGCCGTCGCTGGAAGAGCCTATTCCTTTAATAACAGCATAAATTCGATCATGATCCGCTTCAGCGTCTTCCAACCGTTTCAGGATAAGCATACCGATCCCTTCTCCAGCAAGCATCCCGTCTGATTGCGAATCAAATGCCTTTGATCGATCACCTTTTGAAAACGCCGGAGTCTTACTAAAACACATATATGCAAGGATCGAATTGTCTGTGTCCACACCACCAGTGATCATCATATCGGCATGACCTTCGATCAGTTCGCTGACAGCCATTTTAATAGCAGCTAATGAACTGGCACAAGCAGCGTCAATAACACAGTTTGTCCCACCCAAATTGAAGCGGTTGGCAATTCGTCCCGCGATCACATTTCCAATCGCTCCGGGAAAAGCGTTCTCGTTCCAGCTTATATAGGCTAGTTTCATTTTCTCAACGATCTTTTGAATATCGCCTTCGCTGATCCCACTGCTTCTTAATACTTTTTCCCAGACCGGATACTGCAGCCTGCTTAGAAGCGGCTGGATCACATTTGAAGACATCCCAACCATCCCCAGGATGACGCCGGTTCGGTCAAGAAGGGTTTCATTTGCGTTCATATAACCAGCATCGGTCAACGCGTCCCTGGCAACAACTAATGATAGAAGCTGCGAAACATCGGTAACTTCAAGAATGTTGGGGGGAAGACCAAATTCAATTGGATCAAAATCAATATCTGGAATGAATCCACCATATTTACTGTAGGATTTATCCGGTGCGGAGGGATCGGGATCGAAATATTCGTCCACATTCCATCTTGATTGAGGTACTTCCCGAATACAATTTACTTCATTTACAATATTGTCCCAATACTGATCTAAGTTTTCAGCTTCAGGCATGATACTAGCCATTCCAACAATCGCAATTGGTGTCATTGGATCGCTTGCTCTTGTTGTGTTTTGAGTTAATGTCTTGTTCTTTTTCATATTAGATTCCTCGCAAGAATGACTTAAATTGCCAATTAAATTCGCGTAGGTCATTCTTCATAGTTGAAACACATATGAAGTGATTAAGTTTCGAAACACGTAGGATAGATGTGAATAATTCGAATGGGAGGACTGAATCTTACAGGCGGATTTGGGGTGTTTTTTTCATTTATTAGGAGAAATAACCGATGTAACTTTTTATTAGAAAGAATCATTTCTGGGTTTAGAAGAGGAATTCTTTATCATATCTTTACTTTACCTTTGGCATTCCTTGAAAATTTCCACATATCATATCAATAGATATAAAAAAAAGGAGAATACACGATGATGGGTTATGGTTGGTTCGGCTCTTGCTGTGGTAATGGGCTTGGAAATATGTGGATTGTAGGATTAATTTCTATAATTTTGACCTTTATTTCGGTCTATTTGCTTTTTAAGTTGTTTTCCAGAGGAAGAAATCCCCAAAATGCTTCAACGGCACGTGAGATCTTGAACGTACGATTTGCAAAAGGTGAAATTTCGAAAAAGGAATACGAACAAATGAAAAAAGATCTTGACAATTGACACCTAATAAAAAGGTTCCTCAATTGGCTAATTGATCTGTAAACACTAAATTAATGATGGATTTAAAATAAAGACATTACTATTTAGGGATAAAACGGAACAAATATTTTCATGTTCCGTTTTATTTTTGAATTACTGGAATATTAAAACTAGTTTCTATCTTTCACCCTGAATATTCATTGATCGGAATTCATATCCTAATTCATATGATATATACTTGTTTGTAGAATGAAGAAAATATTATTGGTCGATGATGATGAGGGAATCCTTGATCTGATCTCGCAATATCTATCTAAAGAAGGATTTGATATCTTTACTGCCGAAGATGGTCCCTCAGGGTTGAAAGCTGCTCATTCTTTTCGTCCAGATCTGATCGTGCTTGATGTCATGCTGCCGGGTTTTGATGGGTTTGAATTGTTAACCAAACTGAGGCAAACATCCGATGTGTATGTCATCATGCTTACTGCGAAAACAGAAGAGACGGATAAGGTGGTTGGATTAACTGTGGGCGCGGACGATTACATGGTCAAACCGTTCAGTCCACGAGAATTAGCGGCGCGCATAAAAGCGGCTTTCAGACGCATTAATGCTCCTAAAGACCCTGCCGAAGCAACAATTTATACTTTTAAACATATACGAATTGATACAGGCAGTCATAAAGTATGGGTTGAAAACGAAAATGTTGATTTAACATCGATCGAATTTGAATTAATCAGAGTTTTTGCAGAATACTGCGGAATGGTGATGACTCGCGAACAGCTATTAAGAAGTGTTTGGGGTTACGAATATTTTGAAGATACAAAAATTGTTGATGTGCATATTGGAAATCTAAGGAAGAAACTAGGCAAGCACCATGAGATCATGACTATAAGAGGAGTTGGTTACCGATTTGATGCCGACAGAGCATGAAAACCCTGAAATTCTTCCGCAGTCACCTCAATGTTAAGCTTTTCTTGTTCTTTATTATTATAATTATTGTCCTAACTATTGTTCTATTAGCGGCAGTTGAAATTGTTATGCCGAAAGCATTTCAAAATCACATGGCTTTCATGAGCACTTACATCGTCAGCGAGCAGGAAAATCAACAAGAATTGGATTTGAATCTATTTGGTAGCTTTCGATCGGCGGTGCATGAATCTTTGATATTTGCCATACCTTTCGCACTGCTTTCGGCATTGATCATCAGTGTATCTTTCAGCCGTCAATTTATTAATCCGATCAAGAATATGGCGAAAGTTAGTAAGAAAATCATCGCAGGAGATTATCAAGAAAGAATTCAAATATCAGGTAATTCAAAAGTTGATGAACTGGATGAACTAAAACAGTTGGCGGTCAGTTTTAACCAAATGACGGCGAAATTGGAAAGAACTGAAGATCTGAGAAAAGAATTAATCGGAGATGTATCGCATGAGCTTAGAACGCCTTTATCGTTGATAAAAGGATCTATGGAAGGGTTGATCGATGGAAAGATCCCGGCAAGCAGCCAGACCTTCTATAAAATTCAACAGGAAACAGACCGACTATCTAAGCTGGTGGACGATCTACAGGCATTGAGTGTGATTGAATCCGGTGCATATGACCTTAATAAAAAGAAGGTTGAAATACATGAGGTCATCTCATCTGTTGTGCAGATATTCTCACCGCGATTTGAACGGAAAGGAATCCAAATACTCGACCATTTTCCAAAAGAACAAGTAATTGTAAATGTTGATGTGGATAAGATCACACAAGTGCTGACAAATATTCTAGGGAATTCATTGAAATTCACCCCAAAGGGAGGATTGATTGAGATCTTGGGTTCGAATAAGGAAGAGCATATTCAGATATCAATTAAGGCTTCTGGTATTGGCATAAGCGAAGAACACCTTTTGCATATATTTACGCGTTTTTACAGAGTGGATAAATCGCGCTCCAGGAAGAGCGGGGGAAGCGGGATTGGACTTACGATTGCGGAAAAATTAATCCAGGAACATGGGGGAGAGATCTGGGCTGAGAGTTCAGGTGTTAATCAGGGGACAACAATTTCTTTTATCCTTCCAAAAATTTGAAATTATTAGTTCGTAATCTTTAATAAATCTTTACCTAATTGTGGTTTTTTCTTTATTCTGATTTGTTATCTTAATAATTGAAAAATATAAATAAAGGACAAGATCATGATGCTTTCAGGTTTATTAGTTTTTGTGTTTTTGATAATAATAATTGTTGC
>JAUSPC010000064.1 GCA_030655835.1 Pelolinea sp. | reverse complement strand
TGTCATCCTGAGTGAAACGAAGGATCTCGGCTTGATCATGAAAAATCTCTTCCCCTTTGAAGGGGCTAATAACTCGCCAGTGGCGAGTTATTAGGTCTTTTTACAAGATCCTATTTTTTCAACATGTCGTAAACAGAGGTAATTACATGAGTAGAGAATGGGGTAGCGTATTGGAATGGGTTGGGAATGGGGTAGCACAGGCGCATGGTGTAGTGCTTCTAAATAAATACATTCCTGCAAATCCCACTTGGGAATAGGGGTTGGTTGATTTATTCCATTGTCGTAATTAACTATTTATTGGTAATTCTGGAAATGGATTTTCCCAGAATCATCAAAAAATCCCGATTTTTGGGCCTGAATTTTTGAAATATCTTGTCTATTTGGTATATAATATGCTTAATGCGCAAGAAGTATGCGCATATAATATATGCATATAGAATGTGCAAGTGCCGGAGGTATGATGATTGTCAATGGCAGGAAAGTTACCCGTTTCAATATACCCACAACCCAATCGCAAAAAGAATATGCTGAAAAACAAGCTGCTAAATTAGGCATTCCTGTTTCGGAATTTGTGAGGGGGCTGATTGATGCGCATAAACAGAGCAGCAAAAATGATGAATTAAGAAGAGCAGCAGAATTTTTAGCTGCTGATTATAAAAATAACAAAGAAATGACTGTTTTTTCTGATATTGATGGAGATGATTTTCTGTGAGTTTTAACAGAGGCGAAGTATGGTTGGTAAATCTATCCGTAGATGCAAGTGGCGCTGAGATCAAAAAAACACGACCTTGTGTGGTCGTTAATAATGATGCGATTGGAGTTTTACCTTTAAAAATAATCGTACCTTTATCAGCATGGCAGGATCGATACAATATCGCGCCGTGGCATATTCCAATTGATATGTCATCACAGAATGGACTGGCAAAAAGATCAACAGCGGATACTTTTCAGGTTAGATCCATTTCCGAATCGCGATTCATGGAGAAGATCGGAGAATTAACCGAAGGTGATCTGGAAAGAATAAATCAAGGATTGGCAATTTGTCTTTGTCTGTAGTCAAAAAAAAACAAACACCAATCCCAATTCATCTCCAATCAATCTCCAATCAATCTCCCTTCCCTTTTTTAAAGGGGAAGGACCACGGATGGGGTAGCGTATCGAGAAGGACCACGGATGGGGTCGCAGTCCATAAAAAATCTGTTAAACTTGTTAGAATTTAATCGTCATCATTGGAGGTTTTTATGGAAAAGAAACTAACCCGCGAGCATGTCTTCTACGCCTTTGAGCCCGGCCTTGAGCCCGCCTTGCGCGTCGAGCAGGGTGAGGAATTCGTCCTCGAAACGCATGACTGCTTCACCGGTCAGCTCAAAACCGAGCAGGATCTGCTGGATACGCTCGATTGGGATCGCGTCAACCCCGCCACCGGCCCGGTCTATATTGAGAATGTCCAGCCCGGCGATGTCCTCAAGGTGGATATCCTCAAGCTCAAAGTCGTCGGTCAGGCCACCATGGTCACTTTCCCGGAAGAAGGTGTCCTCGGTGACCGCATCACCAAAATGGAAACTGCCGTCCTAAAGTACAAGGGCGATCACGTCATTTTCAAAGATAAAATTTCCATCCCCATGGCCCCCATGATCGGTGTCATCGGTGTCGCGCCGGCGGGCGGCAGGATCCCCAACGGCGAACCGGCTGCCCACGGCGGCAACATGGACTGCACCCTCATCACCGAAGGCGTCAGTGTCTATTTCACCGCCAGTGTCCCCGGCGCGTTGTTCGGCTGCGGCGATTTTCACGCCGTCATGGGCGACGGCGAGATCGTCATCTGCGGCGCGGAAACGCCCGGTGAGGTGCGCCTCACAGCGCAGGTTGTCCCCGCATTAAAAGGACTTCCCACCCCCTTCATCGAAAACCCCGAACTCTTCTCGGCGGTTGCCTCAGCGGGTACTCTCGATCAGGCGGGCAGCGATGCCACCCACAATATGGCTGATTTTATGACCAAGTTCGCCGGGTTGTCCATCAACGACTCCGGCATGTTGATGAGTCTGGTCGGTCAGTTGAAAGTGTGCCAGGTTGTCGACCCCCAGAAAACCGCCCGCTTTGAATTCCCCAAATGGGTGCTCAAAGAATATGGCTTCCAAATGCCAACATAGTTGCTAAAAAAAAGGAAATAAAAGATCATCCGCCGGGCTGTTGCTCGGCGGTTCTTTGTCAAAAGCGAAATCCAAAGCGAAACAACTTGGGAGGTTTTATATAACCGTTATAGAGGAGGGGAGTACGGTACACCCATTACTATTCGCATAGCCGATCTCACCCTGCACGGATATTCGTTCCTGAAACGACTCGCGATTTGCTGCTCCCCATATGCCAGGTATTTTCTAATTGTAACTATTTGTAACCTTTTGGCAAAAAAATTGGATGAGCTGTTTATTCATCAGGTCAAAACAGCCCATCCATTAGGAGAGTAACATGGAACGGGTTTTATCCCTATCCATAGATACCTGTTCTAATGACGCTCATCTATCCGCGTCCTAGTCCAACCCGCTATTTCGGTA
Organism: Pelolinea sp.; assembly: GCA_030655835.1. GTDB lineage: Bacteria > Chloroflexota > Anaerolineae > Anaerolineales > Anaerolineaceae > Pelolinea. The sequence goes on along the minus strand of JAUSPC010000064.1, from coordinate 9,223 downwards.
AGGTGCTCAAAATAAAGGTCTCTACCGGGCTGCTCACACCCAGGTGCTCCATCACCAGCCCGCCAATGATCAAGAATAACAAAAAGGATAAGACCATATAATCATCCCGCTTGAAAGAGAATTCCCTCCGGTAAGTGCGTTCGCTGATGTTGTAATCAAACCCGCGCGAAAGGATCGCGATGGAAATGTCCTGCGAGCGTTCCAGTGTTGCCAGGAAGATCGGGATCAGCAGCGCTGTCAGCACTTTCACCCGCGCGATCAGGTTCTTTGGCTGCACATCATACCCGCGTGCTTTCTGCGCGTTGGTGATCTGCTTGGTCTGCGTGGACAGGATCCCCACCGTCGCGAACCCCAGCATCAATGCCACGCCCATTTCAGGCGGCAGTCCGCGTCCCAGCACTTTGAATACGATCAACGCGAATGCCAGGCAGCCAACGCCCAACGCGGCGAATTTCAGGGCGCTGTTTGTGATACCCAAAAAGGCTGCATTCTCTGTCACCATTGGCAGCGAGCTTACGAAGAAGATCGCGCCCAACGCAGCTGCCACACCAACAGTTGCCCAGAACGTGCGCTTCTGCCCGCGTTCGGTGATCGTCAGCGCCAGTTCAACGGGCGGGGTCGTATATAACATCAGATGCACCGCAAGCACCACGCTGAAAAAGCGGAAGAATACCGCGATCCCGCGGATGATCCCCTGCACGGTAACCGGCACCCAATTCTTGCCCGGGATCAGGTAGAACAGGAAATAAGAGTCCTTGGGTGTGAAGAACAGCACCTGGAACAGCGCGAAGGTCGTGAATATCACCACCAGCACTTTCAGGTTGTTGTTGAGCAGGTCCTTATCGATCGCTTTCCTGCCCAGGTAATACAGGAACAGGAACAAGATCCCCATCAGGATCGGGTCGATAATGATCATCGCTATCACGGACGCGCCCACGAAAATGAGCAGTTTGGTGCGTGCGTCCAGGTTATGCATAAAGGAGTCCCCTCTAATGAATTCAATTGCCACGCTGCACCTCCACCATTTGTTTGAGATAGTCTTCCATTTCCTTGTAGTGAACGGTGTTCGCCGGGATGCCGTATTCGCTGAGCGCTTTTGCCAGCTTGGTGATGTCCGGCAGCTCCAGTGAGTTTTCCTGCATCAATGCCTCGTCAAGCAGCAGGTCCGTGATCGGCCCGTCAAAAGCGATATGCCCGTGGTTGAGCACGACTGCCCGGTCCGCGTACATCGCCGCGTAATCCACTTTATGTGTGATCACAAGCACGGTGGTGCCGCTCTTATTGAGCGACTTGATGATCTCGAAGATCTCGTCTGTCATCTCTGGGTCCTGCCCGGTGGTGGGTTCGTCGATCACCAGGATCTTTGGCTCAAGTGTGAGCACGGATGCCAGCGCGATACGCTGCTTTTGCCCCTTGCCGATGTCGAAGATCTCAGCGTCCGCGTACTCTTCCATGTTGACAACCTTGAGCGCTTTCTGGATGCGCCGGTCATATTCGTTCGGGTCGATCTCGTGTGCTTTCAACCCGAATGTCATCTCATCGCGCACATTAAAAGAAACGATCTGGTGGTTCGGATTCTGGAAGCAGAACCCGACATCCTTCGCCAGCACGTGGGTGGGGGTGGTGGCGGTGTCAAAGCCGGTCACGGTCACTTTCCCCTGTGAGGGCTGCAGCAGTCCGATCAGGTGGCTGACGAGGGTGGTCTTTCCTGAGCCATTGCGTCCCAGCAGAGCCACAAATTCGCCTTTATGGATGGTCAGGTTCACATCAAAGAGCGCGTCGACCCCTTGTTCATAGCAGTGGGTGACATGCTCCATCTGGATAACAACTTCTTTCTTGCGGTTGTTGTGTGCTTTGTTGATCTTGTTCTTGATTTGTTGTGGTTTAAAAGAATGATGAATTTCATCGAGCAATAATTCCGGTTTTAGGGGGTTTCCGTGAATATTTAAAGCTTCAGCCAGGCGGGTGATATCGGGTCGTTTAAACACCTTCTTTATATCACCGCCTTCGAGTACTTCAGCGACCGTTCCGTCGCGTACGATCTTGCCTTTATCGAGGATCAAAACCCGATCCACAAAGGGCAGGATCTCCTCTAAAGCGTGTTCCACGATCACCATTGTTTTGCCGAATTCCTTGGCGATCTTGGCTACCAACTGCAGCACCTTCGCGCGTCCGGCAGGGTCCAAATTCGCCAATGGCTCGTCCAGCACATAGATCTCCGGGTGCATGGAGTAAGTGGCTGCGACCACGCATGCCTGCTGCTCACCGCCTGATAAAGTGTGCGGCTCGCGGTCTTCATACCCACTCATGCGCGTGGCTTTCAGTGCCTTGGTGACGCGTTCATTGATCTTATCTCGCGGGATACCGAAGTTCTCCGGCCCGAAAGCGACCTCATCCGCGACGCTGTTTGTGACCAGCTGGCTTTCAGGATCCTGAAATACCATCCCAACGATGGATGCCAGTCCGCCAACGCGAACATTCTTAGAATCGTACTCGCCAATGGTTACTTTGCCAATTAATTCCCCCTCATGGTAATGGGGGATAAGTCCGTTGATACACGAGCACAGGGTTGTCTTCCCGCTGCCAGCAGGTCCGGTGATCAGGACAATTTCTCCATACTTGATATCCAGGTTTATCCCATCAAGGGCAGGTGTTTCGCTGCCCGCGTATGTGAAACACACCTGGTCGAATTTAATGTCATACTCCATAAAATGCACCTCTTATAAAATGGGTAATCCAAGCCGCTTAGGAGAGTGCGGCTTGGATTCCAAAAAAAATAGGATAGATAAAAATGAAATGGTTACTATATTACCAGAGCGGCCTGCGGTACTTTTCGGGCAGCGCAGCCATGATGATTGTGGTAACAACTGTGGTGAAAACGGCCTCCGGGAGCGCACCAGCTTCGAGTACACCCAGGAAACCAAAGAACCCTCCGTACTCAGGATCTGGATAAAATGCCATCAAACCGACAACGAACAACGGGACAACAACGACGACATAATAAGCCAATACTTGTGCTGCCCAAAGTGCAAGGGAGACAACCTTGTTGTCCTTGAATTTCCAGCTGGCGTTCTTATAAACAAACCCATTAAACACACCGCCAACGACGTGCGCGAGAAGGCTGGCTAAGGGGATGCCGGGTTCAGCGATGCCGGCCAAAAGACCGACAACCACACCGCCAACAGGGCCGGTAAGAGAGGCACCGATGGTCGTGAAGATTTCACGAGGGTCGGTAACAACTGGGGTACCTGGGACCGGGATGGTAACACCTGCTAAAACAAGTGCGAGGGCTGCGCCGCCAAACGCGGCTGCCATTCCTACCTGCCGTGCAGATAAGAGCGGTTTTTTCGTGCTTTCAACTTTATTTGCCATGATAAATTCTCCTTTAGCTAAAAAATAAATTTTGATAAAACTAATTGAACCAAACCTAACGTTTACTTGATATGTACCACCTCCTTATAGTTGATCTGTTTGGACTCCCCTTGGATAACGCTTTCTCTCCTCCTCCAGAGAGATTGCTGATGTAATTTATTAAAGTGCTGTTAAAAAATTTCTATACCAATAAACAAAAAAGCCGCCCATTTGGTTTTGGGTGGCTTTGCGTTCTGTTTAATACTATGGTTCTATCTTAGACCGTGACCATCCTCAACCGTGTTTTGCCCTTGTACATTTCCATGTACCAGGCGCAAATAATAACGATGCTAAGAGCTAGAAAGATGACGGTATATTTCATAAGTAATTTTTCTATATGACTTTCGTCTAATTAATAGTGACTATTATACATATAAACGCCAAATCGTCAATGAAGTTACATGATATTTTCGGGAAAATTCAATTTGATTAGCATTCTCGTCCGTAATACCCCTTGAAATATTCTTTCAAGACCTGCCCCGTATAAGATTTCTTCACCTCACATACATCTTCAGGGGTGCCAGACGTGATCAGTTCTCCGCCTCGGTCGCCGCCTTCCGGGCCCAGGTCGATGATGTAATCCGCTGTTTTGATGATGTCAAGGTTGTGTTCAATGATCACCACAGAATTACCGCTGTCCACCAGCCTCTGTAACACTTCAACCAGCTTATGCACATCTGCCGCGTGCAGGCCAACAGATGGCTCATCCAGTACATACAATGTTTTTCCAGTTGCGCGCCGGGAAAGCTCTTTTGATAGCTTAATGCGCTGGGCTTCACCGCCGGATAGGGTGGTCGCGGATTGGCCAATGCGAATATATCCCAAACCAACATCCGTCAACGTCTGCAGACGGCGAACGATTTGGGGGATATTGCCAAAGAATTCCAATCCTGTTTCCACGGTCATATCCAGAATATCAGAGATCGTTTTTCCCTTGAATTTGACCTGCAGAGTCTCGCGATTAAACCGTGCGCCGTAACATACATCGCAGGGAACATATACATCTGGGAGAAACTGCATTTCGATTTTTAGCTGCCCGTGTCCCTGGCACGCCTCACAGCGTCCGCCGTGTACGTTGAAAGAAAAACGTCCCGCTCGGTATCCGCGCATTTTACTTTCCGGCAGCCCCGCATATAATTTTCTGACCTCATCCCACACCCCTGTGTATGTGCCGGGATTAGATCTCGGAGTGCGGCCGATAGGGTTTTGGTCAATGTTGATGATCTTGTCCAGATGCTCTGTACCAATAATTTCTTTATGCTCTCCGGGATTTGTGCGCGCCCGGTTAAGTGTGTGCGCGAGCGATTGATAAAGGATATCCACCATCAAAGTGGATTTTCCGGACCCGCTCACGCCCGTAATGCAAACTAACTTGGCAAGCGGGATGGTGACATTGATGTTCTTCAGGTTGTTTGCTTTCGCACCAATAACTTCCAAATGCATTCCGTTGCCAACGCGGCGGTGTTCAGGCAGGGGAACGGTTAGGCGGCGGGAAAGGTAAGCGCCAGTCAAGGAAGTTGGTTGATTGATGATCGCATCCACATTTCCTTCAGCTACGATCTCGCCGCCGTGTTCACCCGCTCCGGGGCCAAGATCAATGATCCAATCTGCGGTTCGGATGGTTTCCTCATCATGTTCGACGACCAAAACGGTGTTGCCCTGGTCGCGCAGCCCCTTCAGGGTTGCCAGAAGCCGGGCATTATCTCTTGCGTGAAGGCCAATGGATGGTTCGTCGAGGACATACAGCACACCCATCAGGCGTGATCCGATCTGAGTAGCCAATCGTATGCGCTGTGCCTCTCCGCCAGATAAGGTTGCAGCAGAACGTTTTAGCGATAGATAATCAAGCCCCACATTGACCAGAAATTCCAATCGATCGCGTATTTCCTTGAGAACCTGATTGGCAATTACCTGTTCTCGATCGTTAAGGGGAGACCCTTTTTCCATGAAAGAATTGATCCAGGGGAGGGTGCGTTCTACCGGCCAATCGGTGATCTCCATGATGTTCTTGTCGTCGACAGTGACGGCAAGTGATTCTGGCCTTAGGCGGTCTCCATGGCAGGTGGGGCAGGGGGAATCATCCATGAATTCGGATATTTTAGAGCGGATATAATCAGAGTTGGTTTCTCGATAGCGCCGCATCAGGTTCGTGATGACTCCCTCCCATTTCGTTTTCACGATATGCCGGTGAGTTTTACCCTGTAGATCCATCTCGATCTCTTTGCCTTTAGACCCATACAGGATAATGTTTATTTGGTCTTCTGAAAGATCCATGATCGGTTTATCCAGATTGATCTTATAAGCTTTTGCGGCTGCGGTTAGCATCTGCCAGTAATATTTCCTGTTTTCTCGGGCATCATTCCATTCCATCGCGCTGATCGCTCCATCGTTGAGGGAAAGCGATTTGTCCGGTATAAGCAGGTCGGGGTCAATTTCCTGCCTGAATCCCAACCCCTGGCAATCAGGACAGGCGCCGTGAGGAGTGTTGAAAGAGAAATTACGTGGTTCGATCTCCGGCAAGCTGACTCCGTGTTCTGGACAGGCGAGACTTTCTGAATAGAAAAAATCCTTAGGTGGATTTGTGGATAAATTCTGCACGATCAGATATCCTTCGCCGAATTTTAGGGAAGTCTCGACAGAGTCAGTTAATCGGCTTACAAAGGATTGCTGCTCTTTTTCATCCTGAGAATCCGGTACCACAATTCGATCGACTATGGCTTCAATATCGTGGATCTTATATCTATCCAATACGATTTTTTCGTCCAGACTGACCATTTTTCCGTCCACGCGTACCCGAACAAAACCAGCTTTCCTGATCTCTTCAAAAACAGATTGGTAAGTCCCTTTTCTGCCGCGAATGATAGGCGCTAAAACGAGCAATTTGCTCTTTGGCGGGATGGAAGCGATAATATCCACAATTTCTTGAGCGGATTGTTTGACCACTTCTTTTCCGCACACCGGGCAATGGGGGATACCAATGCGGGCATATAACAACCGTAAATAATCGTATACCTCAGTAACTGTTCCCACGGTTGAACGCGGGTTGCGGGATGTTGCCTTCTGGTCAATTGAAACTGCGGGAGATAATCCGTCAATATAATCCACATCTGGCTTATCCATTTTCCCGAGGAACTGGCGCGCGTAGGCAGAAAGTGATTCCACATAACGCCGCTGACCTTCCGCAAAAATGGTATCAAAAGCTAAAGAGCTTTTCCCGGATCCTGATAAGCCGGTAATAACAACCAACTTATCTCGTGGTATTTCAACCGTTATATTTTTTAAGTTATGAACTCTGGCCCCAACAACGCGAATTTTATCCTGCGGCATAATTAAAACCTCTTTAATAGAACATATTACCTATAATGTTGTGCAACTTAAAATTATATCATCCTGCCGCCTCTAACCTTTTTAAATAAAATATCCCCCATAATGATTCATGGGGGATATAAATTTTCACCCTGCTTACATTGTATTATTCTTTTACTTGATATTTGTCTTTATCCCGATCTTCTCGCAGTCCTTCCCAGGGATAATATTCAGTTCCTTTGGATGCTGCACGGACTTTAGGGTCGCTGGAGTATAAACCGCCTTTTTCAGGGGGAATGAGGGCGGCAATATGGCTCATGATCTTGTGCCCGATCTCATCCAGCTGCTTGCGCTGCTCAAATCTGCTGCCCGAGGTTGAAAAAGGACCAAAAGGTTTCCCAATGCGTACTTTCACGGAAGGACGCTTAAACTTCCGAATCGTTGGGAACATTTCGGGAAACCCATCTAAACCGATCGGGAGAATAGTCGCGCCGGTGTTTGCTGCCAATAGGGCAGCGCCCGGGCGCGCGGGCCTGAGAATTTGCGACCAGGAGCCGCCTTCAGGGAAAACGCCTACCACACCACCATTACTCAATATCCGCTGCGCTTGCTTTAGTGCAAAAGTTGAGCCGGTTCCCCGATATACAGGCAGATATCCCCATAACCTGGGAATAAATTGGACTAATTTTGGAGCATGCGGTGTAACTGCGCCGCCAATAAAGTCCATTGGCCAGGGAGCTATGCTGATGAACGCGGGAGGATCGAGGAAACCGAAATGATTGCCGACCATGATCAAAGGGCCGGATTTTGGAAAATTCTCTTCGCCCTCCACCTTAAAATTTGCCAGCAGGTGGAATAAACCACGCGCCATCACCTGCATTACTTTTCGCAATGTGCGGTTTGGTTTATAAGTGTTTTCGTTGACTGCCATGAAATTTATCTTTCGATCACTATTTGGCAACGGATGCTTTTGCTTCCCTGCGTCCTTCTTCTTCATTAACAAACAACAACGGCATAAGACCGACGAGTAGGAAGAAGATGATTGTGATGAGGGCGATTCGGTGGCCAATCTGTTCGGAGATAACTAACGCGTTCGCATCTCCTACACCAGTGACATCTGCTTTAACTAAAGAATTCATTACCCAGGCCGAGATGCCGGTGGCGGATGCACCCATAACTAAAGGCCCAATGATGGATGAGGTGCGTCCGGTAAGTGAAAAGAAGCCATAGAATTCTGCGCTTTTTCCTTCCGGTGCAAATACACTCACCATTGTTCTGCTTAGCATTTGTACTCCAGCCATTGCGTAACCAGCCAGGGCGCCGACGATGTAAAATCCTACGGTGTTCTGGATGAACATCATCCCAACAACTGAGACGATCATTAAGATAAGAGATTGCACGAGACTTTTCTTGACACCAGTCTTTTCACTTGTGCGGCCGTAAACATAGGCACCAATCACATTGGTGAATTGGACAATGATGACGAAAATGATCATGCTTTGACTGTTCATACCGAAGAGGACTAGTCCGATTATTGCGGCAAAATCCAGAGCTGCGATGATGCCATCATTATAGATCAGGAGAGCGATCATGAATTTAATGAATTCCTTGAAATTCTTCACAGAGCGGAGTGTGGTTTTTACACGCTCTAACGCAATTTGAAAATAATTTTTTCCGCCTTTTTCCTGAGGACGGGGTTCTTCTTTGATCCATAGGAAAGCGGGAAGCGCGAATATGATGAAGTAAATCGCAGTAAACACAAGTGAAAAACGGACGATCACGGTATTCCCCGGATTCAACATTATCATAGCTAAAACAACGATCAGGCAAATGATACCGCCGGCAGATCCAACTGCCCATCCATTGCCGGAAACCTTTGCGATTTCGTTTTCATCTGCGACATCCGTGAGCAGCCCATTATAAAATGTCTGCCCGCCCCGGTAGCCGATTTCTGCGATGATGAACAACAGCATACCAAGAAAGACATTTCCTTTCTCAACAAAAAACAGCAATCCAGTAAACACTGTGGAAATTGCTGTCATAATGAACAGGAACATTTTCTTCCGTCCGGAATAGTCGGCCATAGCGCCCAATATTGGCGAAATTATGGCTACCACTAATCCTGCAATAAACAGTGATAGGCCCCATAGTAAAGACCCTTTTGCACCGCCTACGACAGCATCCTTAAAATATGCAGCGTATACAGCCAGTAAAACAACTGCCGCATACGCTGAATTGCCAAAATCGTATAAATACCATGCCCATTGGGCTCGTTTTTTCTGTTTGCTATCCATTTTATTAATCATTTTTTATTCCTTTTTACGAATTTTTTAATTTGCTTATTCTAACACTTACATTAACACGTTATAAAAAAGATTAGTTGCGGTAAAAATATGAGTTTAAATCCTCCAAATTTCCTCTTTCCACTGAATTTGATTATTTCCATATATGAGTCCTCTGCAGTTACTCGATTTTCAAAAATCGCAAATAATTCTTTCCCATTTTG
>JAUSPC010000062.1 GCA_030655835.1 Pelolinea sp. | reverse complement strand
TATGTACTTTAGCAATCTGTCGACAGCAGACATTCAATTTGCTGAAAATCGATTGAATACAAGACCCAGGAAGTGTTTGTCTTTCACATCGCCTGTGGTATTCTTAAATAATCACTGTTGCACTTGAGACTTGAATCTAAGTAAGATAAAAAAAGCGAAACTTAAAGTTTCGCTTTGAATAAAATTCCTAACAAATTTCTACTATATCCAACCTCTAAGCTGCATGGCTTTAACCACACGACTGATTGCTACCATATAAGCGGCATCCCTCATAAAAACCCGCTCTTTTTCGTACATGTCATATACACTTCGAAAGGCATTTGTCATTTTTTCGTCAAGTTTTTGTAAGACTTCTTCCTTTGACCAGTAGTAATTCATGTCATTTTGGACACTTTCAAAATATGACACAGTGACGCCGCCAGCGTTGCAAAGGAAATCGGGGACCATAAACACGCCGCGCTTTTTTAATTGTTCATCTGCTTCTAATGTGGTTGGCCCATTTGCTCCTTCAGCAATAATCTTTACCTTATCTGAGATCATCTCAACAGTTTCTGCATTGATCTGTCCTTCAATCGCGGCCGGGATCAGGACATCTACATCCTTACTGATCCATCCTGTTCCCTCTTCAATTTCATAACCGGTAGATTTTGCTTTTTCTTTGTCAATTGCCCCATATTGGTTGGTAATGCTCTGTAAATAGACCGCGTCTATTCCCTTAGGATGGCTGATAGTGTAGCTTGTACGGTCATCGCGGTCCCAATATGAAACTGCCATAACTTTCCCTTTTAATACATTGGTAAAACCAATAGCAGCGTATTGAGCGACATTTCCAAACCCTTGAATGGAAGCGGTGGTTTTGCTTGGATCGATTTTTAATCTTTTCATTGCTTCACGAATGGTGTAGATTACTCCCAGCCCCGTCGCCTCAGTCCGGCCCAATGATCCGCCGCCACCAACCGGTTTTCCGGTTATAACACCAGGTGTATACTCGCCAGATAATTTTGAGTATTCATCCATCATCCACCCCATCATTTGCGGGGTTGTGCCTACATCTGGAGCGGGAACATCTCTTCGCGGCCCGATATTTCTCCAAACCTTCTGCATATATCCGCGGCACAGATTTTCTTTTTCTGTGTTTGTCAAAGTCGCCGGGTCAACGATCACACCACCCTTACCCCCACCAAGAGGAATGTCTGCGACCGCACATTTCCATGTCATCCAGGTAGCAAGCGCTCGAACGGTATCTATTGTTTCTGAGGGGTGGAACCGAATTCCGCCCTTGCAGGGACCGATAGCATCATTGTGTTGGACGCGAAAACCATTAAAAATCTTAATGTCTCCGCCATCCATTTTCACAGGAATACGAAAACTGAATTCACGCATCGGCCATCGTAAATAATCACTTACCTGCTGGTCTAATTTAAGTTGCTCAGCAACTTGATCAAATTGTTGTTGTGCCATTTGAAAAGCATTTGTTGTGGCCTTCATTATTTCTCCTTATGATCCAAGCCATATCCATTTCTAAAATCAAATTTTGTAAAAAGGAAATCCAATATAGATTAAAGATATTTACTTTAGTGTAAAAGGATTATGGAATCCGTCAATATGATGAATATCCTTAGCTAAGCAAATTTAATAAATAATATTTGAGAGTATAGGGGGTGTACAGGGTTATCTTTGATCAGATCGGAATTATTTTACATTTTTAATACACACACTGAGGTTTTCCAAGGAAATACATTCGATTGTTTTTTAAAATGTTTTCAATAAATTAATGACATACTCATATTTATTCTTGTGTTTTAAGATCTAATTGTTCCTGTAAAATCTTTTTTACAACTTGCGGATTCGCTTTTCCTTTTGCTTTCCGCATCACCTGTCCAAACAACCAATTAGCGATCTGGTCTTTCCCGTTAAGGTAATCTTGGAGTTCATCAGGGTATTTTTCAAGTATGCTTGAGATCATCTTGTTGATCAATCCACTATCTGAAACTTGCTGCAGACCTTTTTTGCCAACGATCAATTCGGCAGAGTCTCCGCTTTCCAGCATTTCTGCTAATACTTCTTTTCCGGTGTTCTGATTGATCACTCCCTCTTCGACCATTCTTATCATATTTGTAAAACTGCTTGGATCAAGTTTGAGATCGCCCAAAGAGGCACCATTTGTATTGATCCATGCAAAGAGGTCAGTCAACATCCAATTCACAATGCTTTTAGGAGCTAGGGAAGGAGCTGCTTGAACGCAGGATTCAAAGAAAATTGCTGTATGGATATCCTCAACTAAACGTTCAATATGTTCTTGTTGAAGAGCGTAATCATTTTCATATCGCGCGCGTTTCGCGTTTGGTAATTCCGGCATTGCTTTCATAATTTCTGAAACCCAATCTTTATCCACAATAAGCGGAGGTAGATCCGGCTCGGGAAAATAGCGATAATCATTGGCGTTTTCTTTGCTGCGCTGCGAGAATGTTTTTCCTTCCGATTCATTCCAGCCAAGTGTTTGCTGGTGGACTTTCTCGCCTCTTTCCAGCGTTGCTTTTTGGATACCCATTTGATAAATGATCGCGTTTTCCATCGCTTTAAAGCTGTTTAAGTTCTTGATTTCAACGCGTGTTCCCAATTCTTCACAGCCCTCTGGCCGCATAGAAACATTGGCTTCAAATCGCATAACTCCTTTTTCCATATCACCACTTGAAACACCGATCATCCTGAGCAGCAGTCGTAATTCACGGCTGTATGCAGCCACATCCTCAACCGTGTGCATATCTGGTTCGCTCACGATCTCAAGCAGAGGAACCCCTGCTCTGTTCAGATCAACCAGGGAATGGTTATTTTCATCTTGGACAACATGGGTGAGTTTTCCTGTATCCTCCTCCAAATGGGCTCTATGAATGCGGACATATTTTTCTCCCTCATCTGTTCGGATGAGTATCCTTCCATTTTGTGCCAGAGGATATTCGTATTGAGATATTTGGTATCCTTTGGGTAGATCTGGATAAAAATAATTTTTTCTAGCGAAAATACTAGTCTCTGCGATATCACATTCCAGGGCAATTGCAGCTCGTAATGCCAACTCAACCGCATTTCGGTTGATCACTGGTAGTGTACCGGGCATACCACAGCACACCGGGCAGACAGCTGTGTTTGGTGCCGAAATAGTATTATCAACCACTGCGCAAGAACAGAACATTTTCGAACGCGTGGATAGTTCCACGTGTACTTCTAAACCAATATCTGATGTGTATTTTGTCAATTTGATACCCTGTTCAATCGAAATAATCCCATAATTATAGTATGTAAAGAAAAGTTCTTAATAATTTGCTTTTAGATATACCAATATAATTTATTAATACAGCACTTCGTAATTGAAGTGCTGTATTCTAGCAATCACTTTCTATTTGGAATAAAGGGATTTTACAAACTGATCAATTCGATCTAAAGCTTCTTCAATTTGATCGAATGCAGTAGCATAAGAGCAGCGCACAAACCCTTCTCCCCCGGGTCCGAATGCTGACCCTGGAACAACGGCAACATGTTTTTCCTGCAGAAGTCTTTCAGAGAATTCCTCGTCATTTAGACCAGTATTATCCACTTTGGGAAAAGCATAAAATGCACCGCAGGGCTCGAACGTGGGTAGACCGATGTAGTTCAACCCTTCCACGATATATTTGCGGCGTCGGTCATATTCGGCAACCATTTTATTGACATCTTCCTCACAGTATAAAAGCCCTTCAAGAGCGCCGTATTGAGCCATGGTCGGTGCGGTCATGATGATATATTGGTGAACACGTGCCACTCCCCGCATGATTTTTTCTGGTGCGCAAGCGAATCCTATTCTCCATCCGGTCATCGCATAATCCTTAGAAAATCCTCCGACCAAGATTGTCCGTTCTCGCATGTTTGGCAGTCCTGCGAAACAAACATGTTTCTCTCCATAAACCAAACGGTCATAGATCTCATCAGAAATGACAACCAGGTCATACTTCTCAGCGATCTTTCCGATCTCGATGAGGGTTTCTTTGTCAGCCACCGCTCCCGTGGGGTTACAGGGAAAGTTGAGCAGAATCGCTTTTGTCTTTTTGGTGATCGCCTTTTCCAGCTCTTTAGGATCGGGAACAAATCCGTTTTCCATTTTGCTGGGAACTTCCACGGAAACCCCACCCGCCAGCGAGATCACGCCTTGATAGGAAACAAAGCAGGGGGTTGGGAGGATCACTTCATCACCCGGGTCTAAGATGGCTGTACAGGCAACGACGAGCGCTTCCGATCCGCCAACCGTTATGACTATTTCAGTTTCAGGGTTGTAATTGACCCCATAAAGATCATTGATCTTCTGACTTAAAGCCTCGCGCAGAGGTAAAATTCCGCGATTGGACGTGTAATGTGTTTTTTGTTCTTGTAATGATCTAATCCCTGCTGCTATGATTGCGGGAGGTGAATCAAAATCTGGTTCGCCGATCCCCAAAGAAATGACTTCTTCCATTGTGGCAGCGATCTCGAAAAACCTCCTGATCCCCGATGGTTTTAAAGATGCAACACGTTCTGATAGGTATGATTTTGTCATGATTTCTCCAAATTTGTTGATACCCATTAATTGGTTAGGGATCCAACGACTAATTATTGATAAACGTTATATTTCGATCCAGGAATTATCACCAATATTCATTGTCTCTGCGCGGCCGCGAACCGCGGCAGTTCTGCCGATGAGTGAATTTTCAAGAACTAAATTGGTAATGATCGCGTCTTGCTCCACAATGGAATTCTTTAAAATAGTATCCTCAATAACCGCACCCTGGCTGATCGACACAAACGGTCCTATCACGCAGTTCTTGATTTCCGCTTTTGGGTGAATATAAACTGGTGGAAGAATGGTGACATTTTTCCTTTTGGCAGCTTCAGAGCTGTTATCATTTCCGTTTTCAAGCAGATGGCGATTTGTCTCAAGTAGTGTCCCGGGTTTTCCAGCATCTAACCAGACAGCTACTGGCTGCACTCGCATAACCGCGCCATCTTTGATCATCAAATTGATCGCGTCCGCGAGGAAATACTCTTCATTCAAGGCGATATTTTCCTTTATTTGCTGCTCAATCGCAAGCATTAATTTGTTCCCGTTTTTGAAGTAATAAAAACCAACCACAACAAGGTTGTTATCCATCTCTTTTGGTTTCTCGATCAAGCGGGAAACATGTCCATTTTCATTGACTTCAGCTACCCCAAACCGGCGTGGATCCGGAACCTGCTTCACCCATGCGACACCATCCAATTGTTCATCATCTAAAAAGGAGAGATCAGATTCTATTAACGTATCTGAAAAAGCCATCAGCATTGGACCCTGCAGATATTCTTTTGCCAGATAGAGCGCATCCGATTGGCCGCGCATTTCTTCCTGAATCACGTAATGTACTTCTTTATCTGGGTGGTTTTCCTTCATATAAGGTATGACCTGCTCATCTTGATGCGGCCCCAAAATTAACACGAAACGCGCGTCTTTGAAGCGGGGGATGGACTGGAATTGGTCTAGCACGTAATCTAGTACAGTTCTTCCAGCCAGATGAATGAGCGGTTTTGGTTTACTCCAGGTTTGCGGCCTCATCCGAGTTCCCAATCCAGCCATAGGAATTGCAATTGTGAAAATTTTAGACAAGTGATGCTCCTTATAAAAGGTTTTCATAAATTGTACATCAGGATTATGGGGCAATGTAATTGTGAAAAGGATGTGAATTTCCGATTTTCATCACTAATGGATATTAGAGATGTGGATTTATTGGTTTTTTCCCCAACTAATTTTGAATTTAGGCAAGAAATACAAAGAAGATATAATTAGTCAGATACATATTTACTCTTTGAGGCATGAATGATTATTCCAGAAACGGATATTCGGTCCAAAAACATTTCGGCTGTTGATAATATGATCTATGAATATGGGGGCGGGGGATATCCGAGAGTCCAGAAAGTCAGGCAAGATCTTATGGCGATCACGCCTGCTATTTGCCCTGAACGCGCGCTCCTAATAACAGAATCTTACCGGCAGTCTGAAGGGGAGCCATACGTTACGCGAAAAGCGAAGGCGCTAAAAAACATCCTCGCCAACATGAGTATTTATATTGAAGACGATCAGATGATCGTTGGCAACCAGGCCAGCCAGAATCGAGCTGCGCCCATTTTCCCTGAATATTCAATCGATTGGGTCATTGATGAGCTGGACGATTTTGATAAGCGTGCTGGTGACGTGTTTGATATTTCAGAGGACACAAAAGAAAAATTACGCGGCATTCAATCTTTTTGGAAGGGAAAGACCCACCAAGAAGAAGTGTATGCAAATATGTCTGATACAAACATGCAGGCACAAAAGCAAAAAGTCATTCATCGCGGCGGCATTTCTATGTCGGGGGATGGGCACATTATCCCCAATCACGATCTTGTGTTAGCAAAAGGATTCCGCGGTATTCAACGGGATGCACAAAAGCACCTTGATGATCCAGATATTGCCAACGAGCAGCGAGATTTCTATCAAGCGGTGATCATCGCCCTGGAAGCCGCGATCAATTTTGCACGAAGGTACGCAGATCTTGCGGAGCAAATGGCTCAAAAAGAAGTAAATAGAGAGCGAAAAAAGGAGCTTGAACGCATCGCGGCGATCAACCGCCGAATCATGGAAGGCAGAGCGCAATCTTTCCACGAAGCGCTACAGGTTGTGTACTACTGCCATCTGATCATGATGATAGAGACAAATGGACATTCTTTCTCATTCGGACGTTTTGACCAATATTGCTATCCATATTACAAACGCGATATGGAAGCAGGTCTGCTGACAAATGATGAGGCGCTTGAATTGACCGCGTTTTTCTTTATAAAAATGAATACGCTCAATAAAGTCCGCCCCTGGGATCACACGGAATTCGGTGTCGGGTATCCGCTGTATTCTAATTTGATGGTGGGCGGGATGAGGTCGGATGGCATAGATGGCACGAACGAGCTCAGCTATATTGCACTGCGCGCGATGGACCTGAACCGGATGCCAGAACCAAATCTATCTTCCCGCTACTGGGCGGGCAGCCCAAGGTCATTATTGGAGGAATCCTCCAGGCTCATACGAGAAGGATTTGGCATGCCGTCCCTTTTTGCTGATGAGACCGTGATCCCGGCTATGATGTCGCTTGGCCTGCCTGAGGAGGCCGCACGTGATTATGCATCCATGGGATGTGTGGAGGTGGCTATTCCCGGCCGATGGGGACACCGAGCGACCGGCATGACTTATATGAACTTCGGCAAGATCCTCGAATTGGTGCTCAACAATGGCGTTGAACCAGTTTCTGGTATTCAGCTTATTTCAGTAAACGGAAAACCAGGTAGAGATGTCGAATTTTCATCTTACGATGAAGTTTGGCAGGCATGGAATAAGTTCCTTAAGTTCTATACAGACCTGGCAGTAGAGAGCGACCACATCTGTGACCGATCATTGAAGAAACACGATTCGGATGCATTCGCGTCTTCTCTGATCAATAACTCCATCGAGCGGGGGAAAACGTTAAAGAACGGGGGCGGAGAATTTGACTTTGTCAGCCAGTCCAATATCGGCACGTCCATCATTGGGGACGCGCTGGCTGTGATCAAGAAACTGGTCTTTGACGATCAGGCGATCACTTTCCAAGAGCTGCGTTCCGCGTTGGATGCGAACTGGGAGGGTGAAGAGAATCAGAAGATCCGCAAGATGGCGCTGGCGGTGCCTAAATTTGGCAATGATGATGATTATGTGGATGAGCTGGTTGCGGATGTATATACATCCTATTTAGATCTGCTCCCCGATTATCAAAATGAACGCTATGGGAAGGGACCGATCGGGTGCGGGTACACCATGTCCACCTCGAATATCTCTTCCTATGTACCTTCTGGTATGGATGTGGGTGCGACTCCGGACGGGCGCTACGCGGGTGATCCGCTGAATGAGGGCGCTTCACCCTGTTTAGGTGCTGATAAATCAGGGCCGACTGCTGTCGCCAAGTCAATATCCAAACTACCCAATAAACGGATGGCGGGCGGCCAATTGCTTAATATGAAGTTTGCCCCGGGTGTACTGAAAGGCGATGATAACCTGAACAAGTTCATTTCATTTATAGAAGCCAATCGATTGCTGGGTAATTTCCACCTGCAGTTCAATATTGTGGATTCTGCAGAGCTGCGGGATGCCAAACTGCATCCAGAAAAACATCAGGATCTGATGGTGCGGGTTGCGGGATACTGCGCTTTGTTCACGTCACTTATCCCGCCGGTACAGGATGCGATCATTGCGCGCACCGAACAAGCCGGTTTCTAAGATCGTAAAGCGTTTATAATCAGACCATTATGCCCTTATATAATCCTGACATCGGGCTTATCTCGCGTATTCAGAAGTACTCCACCAACGACGGCCCTGGAATTCGTAATACGGTATTCTTCAAAGGCTGCCCGCTCCGATGCCAATGGTGCAGTAATCCTGAGCTGATCCGGGCAAAGCCTGACCTGCTGTTCACCCCGTCAAAATGCATCAGCTGCGGTTTGTGTATTGATGTATGCACTCACGGGGCGCTGTCTTTCGATGAGGGAGATACCATTATTGTTGACCGGGAGGAATGCGCTGCCTGCGGGGAATGCGTGGATGTGTGCCCGGAAGGGGCGTTTGAGCTGGTGGGGGTGGAAATTTCGGTGGGTGATCTGACCGCTGAATTGCTAAAGGACGAGGTTTTCTATCAGACTTCTGGCGGCGGGGTGACCTTTTCTGGCGGTGAGCCGCTTTATCAGGCGGGCTTTGTGAGACAGGTGGCTGAAGGGTTGAAGAAGGCGGGCATTCACACTGCGCTGGACACGGCCGGAGACGTATCCTGGTGTCGGTTCGAAGAGGTGCTGGATGTGATCGACCTGGTGCTGTATGATATTAAGGTGGCTGATCGCGATCTGCATCAACAACTGACCGGCCGGGATAATGACCTGATCCTGGCTAACGCAAAAATGGTTTCAATGAAAGGTATTCCGATGCACATCCGGATGGTTATCGTGCCCGGGATTAATGACAGTATGGATGAGCTGTCCGCCCGCATGATGCTTATAAGCGAATTGGAGAGCGTCAAGCAGATCGACTTGCTTCCATATCACCGTTATGGGGTCGGAAAATACGCTCAGCTCGGGTTGGATTATCAGCTGGAGGACCTGGCAGAATATTCAGAGGAGAAGATCGAGACAATTCGATCGCACATTGCTTCTTATGGTATTCCGGTTATTGTTGGCGGATGAGCCTAATAGGCGATGTGGGGTATTTGGTGGTAACGGATAAGATCACAATTTGGAGAGTAGGATGACAACGATCACCTGTGTGGTGGATAATTCGGCAAAAGATGGAACACGCCTGAAAACCGAACATGGGCTTGCTTTTTGGATCCAAACCGACGACGGAACTGCCCTTTTTGATACCGGGCAGACGGCAGGCGTGTTATCTGATAACATGGCGGTACTGTGTCTTGATGCAAACCACATTGACGCTCTGGCTATCAGCCACGCGCATTTTGATCACACCGGCGGGTTGGAAGCCATCCTGCCAAAGAATGCCAATTTGATCGTGTACGCCAACGCGGATGTGTTCGTCCCGAAGTTTTCCCTAAAGGAAGGGAAGTTCTCTTCAAACGGTTTTGAATTCACCCAAGCAGAGTATGAGAAACGCGCGAAGTGGCGATTGAGCAGGGCGCCGCAAGAGATATTTCCTGATCTGTGGACGACGGGAGAGATCATCACGCGCGATGAGCCGGAAGGCCGCAGCGCCAGCCATTATATATTCGAAGATAATGTGTACATGCCTGACCCGTACCGTGATGATATGGCGTTGGTGCTGAAGACCAGGAAGGGGCTGGTGGTGATGTGCGGGTGCTGCCATGCGGGACTTCTGAATACCCTAGCGCATGTGAAAAGCCAATTTGACGGTGCGATCATCGGCGTGATGGGCGGCACGCATTTGATGAGCGCGGATGGTGAGCTGCTGGCGCATGTGATTGACGTGCTTGGCGCTGAATTCCCCGAAATGCGCTATTATCTGAACCACTGCACTGGGGACACTGCTTTGGAAGCGCTGGGCGCCAAATTTGGCGCACGCGTCCGCCGATTCAGCGCGGGAGAAACAGTTACCTTTTTAAGGATGGATTAGAAATTTGAATTCTCACTTATTCTTACCTACGACAATCGAGGAAGTCCGCCAACGCGGCTGGGATGCGCTGGATGTGGTGCTGGTGAGCGGGGATTCATATATTGACAGCCCGTATATCGGGGCGGCGGTGATCGGGCGGGTGCTGGAGGACGCTGGCTACCGCGTCGGGATCATCGCGCAGCCGGACATCACTTCCGATGTGGACATAACCCGGCTGGGAGGACCGCGCTTGATGTGGGGGGTGACCGGCGGGAGCGTGGATTCGATGGTTGCCAACTACACCGCCAGCCGCAAGAAGCGCCGCAGTGATGATTACACGCCGGGCGGGGTAAACGACCGCCGTCCGAACCGGGCCGTGATGACCTATACTAACTTGATCAGACGCAATTTCAAGGATACCAAACCGATCGTTCTGGGCGGGATCGAAGCTTCGCTGAGGCGGGTCGCGCATTACGATTACTGGGATGACGCAGTTCGGCGTTCGATCCTGTTTGACGCGAAGGCGGACTATCTGCTGTACGGGATGGCGGAGCGCTCGGTTCTGAAGCTGGTGGTCGCGCTGAAGAATGGGGCTGACGTGACGGATATCCGCGGGTTGTGCTATATCGCCAAAGAGCCGCCGGTAACCTATCTGGAGCTGCCCTCATATGAGCAGGTCAGCGGGGATAAGCACGCCTTTATTGATATGTTCCATACGTTCTATAAGCACACCGAGCCGTTGAACGCTCAAGGGCTGGCACAGCGGCACGGCGACCGCTATTTGGTGCAGAACAGGCCGGCGGAATATCTTTCCCAACCGGAGATGGACGCGGTGTACGCGCTGTCGTATCAACGCGCGCAGCATCCTTATTATGAGGCGCAGGGTAAGGCACGCGCGCTGGAGACGATCCGCTTCTCGATCAACACCCAGCACGGCTGCTACGGCGAATGCAACTTCTGCTCGATCGCGGTGCATGAAGGACGCACGGTGCGCTGGCGGAGCGAGGCATCTGTGGCCGCGGAAGCGGAAGTGATCGCCAGGCTGCCGGACTTCAAGGGATACATTCTGGATGTAGGCGGACCGACGGCGAACATGTACGGCTTTGAGTGTTCGATCAAGCTGAAGGACGGCGCCTGCCAGGATAAGCGCTGCATCTACCCGATCGTGTGCGCGGCGCTGAAACCGACGCATGCCAAACAGACCGCGCTTTTGAAGCGCCTGCGGAAGATTCCCGGTGTGAAGAAGGTATTCGTCAGTTCGGGCATCCGCTATGACCTGGTGCTAGCGGATGGGGAACATGGGGATGCGTATCTGAAGGAGATCACCCGCGAGCATGTATCCGGACAGCTGAAGGTGGCGCCGGAACACAGCGTGAGGAAGGTGCTGGATGCGATGGGAAAGCCGGGGCATGAGCAGCTGCTGGCGTTCAAGGACAAGTTTGACCGTTTCTCGCAGGAGGCGCATAAGGACCAGTATCTGACCTATTACCTGATCGCGGCGCACCCGGGCTGCACTCAGGAGGATATGTACGCGCTGAAGAGGTTTGCCAGCCGCGAGTTGCATATCTCACCGGAACAGGTGCAGTTGTTCACGCCGCTGCCTTCGACCTATGCGGCATTGATGTACTACACCGGGCTGGATCCGTTCACGAAGAAAGCGGTCTTTGTGGAGAAAGACGCGGGCAAACGGGAGAAGCAGAAGCACATCGCCACGCGCAAGCCGGCCAGGAAGACGCGCAATAAGGGCTAAAGGATACAAAATGTTACAGTTTGAAAAATGTTTATTCGTTTCTGGAACGAATCCACCCTCTTAGGGGAAAATGGATCTTTGTCAGTAGGCTGAGGGTTCGATTGGCTGGGTAGCATTAATAATCTATACAGGAATTCTTTTGGATGTAGAATTATTATTCATATTGAAAGTATGTCTCTATGAGTGGTCCTATATTTGTAGGCTTGACAATGCTATTATATTCATCCTCACTTTGTTTATATTTTGCATATCTACTTGAAATTTATCAATAAACCTGTATAATTATTGTTAATTGTAGGACAAATCAGAATCTGAAAAATGGAGGTATGCGGAAAATAATTTTCAACAAATTAAAAGGGAGAAAGTACGATTTAATAAATATTAAAGTACATTAAAAAGGAGAATTAAAGATGAAAAAGTACAAATTGTTTTCAGTTGTAATTCTGTTTGCTCTGGTTTTAGCATCCTGCGCGCCGGCAGCGGCACCCGTGGAAGCAGAAGAACCTGCTGCAGACGCAGTAGTTATTCCAGATACCATCCGGATTGGTGTTAATGAAACAATGACCGGGTGGGGTGCGCCATATGGAGATATGACTTGGAAAGGTATTCAGCTTGCCAATAAGCATAAACCAGAAGTACTTGGCAAACCAGTTGAATTGATCCTTGTTGACAATAAAAGCGAGAAAAGCGAATCCGCACTCGCCGCGCAGCGATTAGTCGAGGTAGAGAATGTTGTCGCGATCATCGGAGTAAACTCCAGCTCGATGGCAATGGCGCAAAACGAAGTTTTGGATAAAGTCGGTATACCGTCGATTGGTCCTGCCTGCACGAACCCACTTGTTACAATGGACAAGCCATACGCTTTC
>JAUSPC010000061.1 GCA_030655835.1 Pelolinea sp. | reverse complement strand
TGCCGGATATGGAAAAACCTCACTACTTGTTGATTTCGCACACCAATTTGACTGGCCTGTGTGTTGGTTTGCCATTGAACAAATTGTCCAGGACTTCACACGGTTTATATCCCATTTTATATTTTCTATTAAACAAAAATTTCCAAAATTTGGGTCAGACGCGATCAATTTATTAGAAAACACGCCGCCAGACCAGATCAACCTTGACTTTCTAATCACAATCATCACAAATAGTATTTTTGATGTAATAACTGAACATTTTATTCTGGTTTTAGATGATTACCATCTTTTACAATCTAACCAAAAGATCGATCGGTTCTTAAGCGATTTTGTTCAACGTACAGATGAAAATTGCCATATCGCGATCACTTCCAGAAAACTTTTGACTTTACCCGATTTGCCGCTCATGGTCGCCAGATCACAAGTTGGCGGTTTATCAGTGGAAGAATTGGCTTTCCAGCCTGATGAAATCTTGAAGTTATTCAATCAATTTTTCAATAAACAAATTTCAGCGCAGCAAGCAAAAGACCTCGCGATTAACACTGAGGGATGGATAACAGGACTTTTGCTAACTTCCCAGACTCTCAAAAAAGGAATGGGGGATGTGGGAATCGTTACACGGACTTCGGGTATAGGTTTATATGAATATCTTGCTCAACAAGTTTTGGATCAACAACCTCAACTGATACAAGATTTTCTTTTAAACACTTCCGTTCTTGAAGAATTTAATGCAGATTTATGTGCTTCGGTCCTTGGGAATGCATTATCCCAATCAGAAGATTGGAATAGCCTGATGCTTCATATAATTCAGAATAATCTCTTTACCATTCCAATCAGCGATGAATCGCTTTGGTTACGCTATCACCATCTATTTCGCGATTTTCTTCAATCAACAATCAAAAAACAACGACCAGAGGATGCGCGAAAAATCAAATTGGAACTTGCTCAATACTTTCGAAAAGAAGGTGATTGGGAAAAAGTATTTGATATCTATGTAAGCCTGGGAGAAAAAGAATTCATTGCCGATCTAATTGCAAGCATAGGGTCGGAATTCATCTCAAAAGGAAAAATACAAAAATTAGACTCTTGGCTTTCTACTGTACCTGAAAATTTATATAAAAACGACCCAACCCTACTTTCAATTGATGCCAGTATTAAGGTGAATCAAGGAAAAGTTCAAGAGGGCTGCGGCATTCTTGATCGCGTTGTGGATATCCTGAGAGGTACAACCGACCATCTATCCTTGGCAGATAATCTGATCAGACGGTCTGCAGCGCTGAGATTATTGGGAGATTATGATGCTGCAACGCGTGACGCAGATGAGGCAATTATATTAACTCAAAAGGATAAATCTCTAAATCATTTGAATTCTGAAGCATTAAGGGCAAAAGGTATCATTCTTTATCGGATTGGGGAACTAAAAAAGGGTCTGGCGTTTCTTAAAAAAGCTATTCAAATTTGTGATAGCAATAACCGTGAAGAAGATACCGCTAGAATTCTCTTTGAGGTTGGTGCAATTCACGAGACTTTAGGGCAGTTTTCAGAAGCAGAACAAGCATATAATCGCTCTCTATCCCATTTTCAGTCTGTTGGCGACTCGATTTTTCAACCTATCATTTTGAACAATCTAGGAGTATTACAGCATTCCATAGGTGATTATGTAAAAAGTTTCTTTAACTTTGAAAAATCCATGCATTATTCTCAAGCAACTGGAAACCAACGCATGGAAGGTTTTTCGTTGGCAAGCATAGGTGACCTCTATAGGGATCTAAGTGCAATTGATGAGGCAGAAGATGCGTATCAACGAGCGCTTGAGATCGCGCTTATCATCGAAGATCAATTTCTAACTTTTTATTTAAAAATAGTTCAGGTCAGGTTGAGCATTAATAAGAACCAGTTGAAAAAAGCGCAAATTCAACTCGGTGGTGCGCAAACAATCGCGAAAAGAAGTGGATCCCAATATGAGATCAATAAGCTACGACTTGAGAAAGGTGTGCTTGAATTTTGGAGCGGCAATTTTGGAAAATCAGTAGAAACATTATTATTATCAGCGGATTTCTTTGAAAAAGAAGGATATATTGAGGATTTCATAAGGAATCAAATGTTTCTATTCCTTTCTTATTACAAAGTTGGAAAAATAACACACTCAACTTCTATTCTTGATGTTTTCGTTAATCAAATGAGTGATCCGAAATACCATATTCCAAGTATGACAGCCGCGTTAGAGGTAAAGAAATTTCTAAAACCATTAATCAAGAAAAAGGAGATCGAAGAAAAGATTTCTGATATATTTGATGAATTAAACCTTTTCCAAAAACAAGCTCAGAAAAGCCGCCGCATAATTCGTAAACAAGCATCAGTAGTTGCTTTTGCCCCCGCAAAAATAATTATTCGCACATTTGGAACGATCGAAATCGTGGTTAAAAATCATGCATTATCCATCTCGGATTGGAAAACACAAACATCCCGGGATCTTTTTCTTCTATTCCTTGCATTCCCTGAAGGATTGACCAAAGAAGAGGTCGGGTTGATCTTTTGGCCAGAGACTTCACAAAATGAATTGAAACTTAGCTTTAAAAACGCGATTTACCGGATGCGTCACGCGATAGGTTCAGATGTTGTGATCTTCCAAGACACTTACTATCTATTCAACCGCTCAGTTGATTATGAATATGATGTGCAAAATTTTATTTCCGCTTTAAAAGCAGCAACAGAAGAAACCAATATCGACGAAAAATTATCTGCGTATAAAATTGCTTTAGCTCTATATAAAGGTTCATACCTTCCTACAATTAATCAGTCATGGGTTGCCGCTGACAGAGAGAGATATTTAGGAATGTATACAAAAGCGGCTGAGGAAATTGCGGGATTATATTTTGACAGAAAAGAATTTGGGGCCAGTCTAGAAATTTCACAAAAAGCTTTGGAGAACAATCCATTTAATGAGCCATTTCATCGAATCTGCATGCGTAATTATGCTGCTTTGGGTAACAAGCCCGCAGTTGCCCAGCAATTTGAAAAGTTTCGTTCAATTCTCCAAAAAGAAATTGGGGCACAACCATCTGAGAGCACAATTGTGCTTTATGAATCGCTTATGAATGAATAGGGACGAACCATTATTCTGTTATGCGAATTAAATTATACTGACTAACGAACGGATAACCGAACAAAAAAATCGTATCGATCTCCCCGCCACAATGAAACAAGGTATTCAATTGGGGTACCGTTGATATCAACCGTTATTCTTGTAATTTCAAATATTGGGGAATTACCATCAATCGCCAATAAGGTTGCTTCCTCTTCTGTGGCGGTCCGTGTTCGGATCGTTTGCTCACCCTCATTTGGATAAATCTGATACTGTTTTTTCCATATTTCATAAAAAGAGCCACTCAGCTCTCTCTTGTCCAGATCAGGCATTAACACTAAGGGGACATACGCTCGTTGTAGACTAATTGGCTCATCATTCGCAGAACGGCAGCGCAGCACACTCCAAACCTCTGCACCATCAGGCAATTTCAGACTGGTTTGAACGTGAAAACTTGGAATAATTTTTTCAATATTTATTATTTCCGTGCTCGGTTCCCATCCCCGATTTTTCATATCTTCAGTTGTTGAACAAAGATATGAGAGGTCCATCTCGACCCTGCGTCTACGTATGAAGGTTCCTTTTCCTTTTTCCCTATAAATTAATCCTTCACGTTCAAGCACCTGTAACGCATGTCGAATAGTACCTCGATTAACAGAAAAAAGATCACATAGTTCTGGCTCAGAAGGCAGCGCGATTTTTTTATTTCCATCCGGTTCACCAAGATCATTTATCGATTCTCGAAGCGTTTGAACAATCTGGTAATAATACGGAATGGGAAGGTCTTTATCAATTTTCTTTGGTTTAAATTGCGTTTCATTCATCTATTAACTTTCACCTGATCACTTGTTCATACAAGCAAGATAATTTTGTTAAGTGTACCCCTATTGTTTATAAATCGATATATTAATATTTACGCTATCACATCACGCAAAAAGTTTTGTGGACGTAAATAAGGAAAATAATATCTTTCAACAATTCAAAGAAATCATTTAGGTCACTATATAATATCTGTTAAACTTCTAACAAGATCAAGTCCAGTTGGATATAATATCTAAGTTCAGGATCATAAATATACTAATTGAGAAGTACCATACATTAATTTTTGGAGGCAGCATGAATGGTAAGCCAGAATATTTAAATTATTATTTAAAGGAATTAACAACCGCAATTGATAGTTTCGAATTTCCCCAGTTCGATAAGATGGTAGAGATACTTGAAGAAGTCCGCCAAGCACGAAAAAAGGTCTTTATCATAGGAAATGGCGGCAGTGCGTCTAGCGCAACACATATCGCCAACGATTGGATCAAGAATACTCGGCAGAAAGGCAAACCAGATTTCAAAGTATTACCCATCAATGATATTGCTATTTTCTCAGCATATGCCAATGATGAAGGTTATGAATCGGTATACGCCGAACAGATCCGTTCTTTGGGCGAAGAGGGTGATGTGCTGATAGCCATGAGCACCAGTGGTAATTCCCCCAATGTTCTCAAAGCAATTGAAACCGCAAAAGAAATGGGCATAAAAACCATTGGCTGGACGGGTAAAACCGGCGGGAAAATGCGAAATGAAGTTGATCTATGTCTTGGTACCGTAACAGATCACTGCGGTCTGATTGAAGATACACACATGATTTACGGCCACATTATCACTATCGCACTAAGTGATGAGAAATATACTTTTGGTCAATAATTTAAAACGTTTATCAAAAGAGAGATGTTGTTTTTTCCCACAACATCTTTTTTTTTACTTATTTCTTAATATTTTCGCCACCCCACTCGATATGCACCCCACATGAAAGGCAGCACGCAGCTTTCTCTCCGGTGGTGGGATCCTTTTTTATTTCTACATCCCCACCGCAGGAACAGCGTCGATAAACAGTTAATAACTTATCCCCATATTTGATTAGTTTTAATTCACCTTGTTGTTTGCTTTCGCTCATATTGAACTCCTCAGTCAATATATTTTAATACAAAAATCTTGAAAATAAAAAAGAATAGGGAGCGATTTTTACTCCCTATTCTAATTAAATTGTTTTGCTCAGATTATTTGAACAGGCTTCCGACGAAGGCTAAAACGTTGCCCAGAACACCGAAATCGGTGTCGCCGAAGGAGGAACCGGCCCATTCAGGATTCATCGCGCCGAGCGCACTATAGGTTGTACCAGCCAAAAGCGTGAACATTACGCCAGTGAGGAAACCACCCAACACAGCACCCTTCCAACCACCGGTAGAGTTACCGAATACACCAGCTGTGCCACCCACAAAGAAGTGAATGATCATAGAAGGCAGGATGACGCCACCGATTGCGCCGCCAGCAGCGATCTGAATTGCCATAACAACCAGACCACCAACAATGGAGGATAAATAACCAACCAGCACCGCGTTTGGTGCATAGGGGAAGACCACGGGGCAGTCCAGAGCAGGTTTGGCATTCGGGACAATTTTCTCAGCAATTCCATGAAATGCAGGAACAACTTCTGCTAAGACCATACGTACACCGAGCAGGATAACGCCGATACCACCAGCGAACCCAAGAGCCAAGAGGAGACCTTTATATGCCCAGTATCCACCCAGAATGTCCCCAACAGCAATACCTTTTCCAGCGCCAATTGCACCGACGACCAAGTAGATCAAGAACATCACAAAGCCCATCGCGACCAGTGGTTCTTTCATGAAACTGATCCATTTCGGGAATTCGATATTCTCTGTAGAATCTTCCTTCTTGCCAACGAATTGGCCGAGGAAACCGGCTAAAACGTAGTTTGTGGTGCCGAAGTGGCCCATGACAAAGTCTTCACCGCCTGTAATCTCTTTCATAAAAGGAGCAGAGAGCGCGGGGAATACTACCATCCAGATCGCGCTTACTACCGAAGCAACTGCGAGGAGCAGAGGTTCATTGCCAGCAAAGAAAGGCATCACTGATAACATGCCCACTGACAGGGTAGCAATAAACAAGGTGTGGTGTCCAGTCAGGAAGATGTATTTCAATGGTGTAAAGCGAGCGATGAGGATGTTGAGGACAAACGCGAATAGAAATACTAAGCCAATCTGACGGCCTAATGACTTCTGAGCAATCGCTACAAATACCTCATTTACTGGCAACGCAGCATTGGGGATGTTCAGCACTTGATTGAACAGATCTCCCAGGGGAACCACAGCGTTAACTACAACACCAGCGCCAGCACCCAGGATGATAAAACCCAGGATGGTTTTAAATGTACCAGATAGGACGGATCCAAAATCTTTTTTCAGGGCTAATAGACCCACCATAGAAATCAACCCAACGAGAACTGCCGCATTACTAAATACTGTTGTTAAAAAATTGATAATTGTCATTATTATTACTCCTTATTATTTTTTTTTCTTTTTTTCAAATACTTTTTTAAAGGTGTCAAGTAATTTTTCTTCAATCTCTTTCTTATCGAATAGGTTTTTGACAGTGATAACCTCCGCATTTATATCTCCCAGTCTTTCGGCAAACTCTGTCGTTGTCACATAGATGTCAGCAAACATTCCGCGGGCAGTTGAAATATCAGCTACCTCGACCAGAAAATCATCGCGAGATTTAAAACCATTGTTTTCTAACACTTTATCAATCCCCATCTTTACCAATAGCCCACTACCTAAACCCATTCCACAAACTGCAGATATTTTAACCAATAGCACCTCCAAATTACACTTACTAAATTACATTTACTAAATTAGTTTTTTTTACTGAGCAAGAACACCGAGGACAAATGATACGAGGAAAATAACTATCGCCCACATACCCTCGGCTGCGCCAACAACTTTTTTCTCAGCCATTAATCGTACCTCCTTTCATAAAAATTTTTTGGTTCTCTGGAAATCAAATTATAAAAACTCATAATCAACTATTGTATAAACACTTTAATGATCAAATAGTTACCTTCATTTACCATTTAATTCAGGAACACTTCGAGCAATTTTTCTTTGGTCTGCGCTTGTTTGATATCCTTGATTTTTTCTTCGTCGCCTAACACATCAGCCAGTCCTGATAAGCCTTCTATGTGTTGCCTATTATCAATAGCTGCTAACGCGACTACTAGATATACAGGGTCATTATCCTTGTTGCCAAATTCAACTGGCGTTTTTAAACGCAAGATTGATATACTGGCATTGATTACACCATCTTCAGGACGGGCATGCGGTAATGCGATACCAGGCGCTACAACGATATAAGGACCAAATTCTTTGGCGACCCGAATCATGGCATCCGAAAATCGTTCTTCCACTGCGCCATCGTTAATTAGTAATCTTCCAGCAGCACGTATCGCATCCTGCCAATTTTTCACTTCAACATCAACTGCAACTAAATTGGGGCGAATTAATTGTTTTAAGTTCATAATGATAATTTTTTCGATGATTATGATGATGCAATTCTAAATTATTGAAATATATTTTATAGGACTATTATATAACGTATAAATATAAAATTCAATACATTACATCAGGATAATAATTTCTACAATTACAAGACAATTGGTATCGGAAAAGATCGCAAATAACATCTCCCGGTCATTCCATGCAATTATTGAGGTTCGATCCCCTAGTTCCTTAGACCAACGGAATTAGACACTGAAAAAAAGGAGTGCGCAATCAGAAATTTTCCAATATTATTTAAGATAAAACACTCTTTGAAGAATAGCATTCTGTTTGATAATCTCCACATCAATGCGATTAGACTTGAAGTTTATATTAGGAGTTTTTGTGCTGTTTTTGTAATACCTTCAGCATCTAAGAAATAATAGGCAAGTAAATCTTCATAAGGACCAGAGGTGGTGAACACATCCATTATGCCATGCCGTTTAAACCGCACGCTAATACTTGCTTCTGCGATTATTTCGGCAACAGTACTACCAAGTCCATTAATGACATTATGTTCTTCTACGGTTAAAATAGCTCCAGTGGACTTG
>JAUSPC010000059.1 GCA_030655835.1 Pelolinea sp. | reverse complement strand
CGGTTAAAATTTATTGCCCAAAGCGATTTATTTATTCCGAAAAAAAATATCCTGATTTGATTTCCCGATTAACCGGATTTCCGAAAAATATATTCTTGTTTTCTTATAACTTCAAACAGGAAGATTATGAGCCGAAATGAGGATAATCCAACTTCCCACACGAAAGGTGAATCTGTTATGTGGGAGGGAGACGAGCGCGCGGTAGTATATGGTATCGCAGCGAAGATTTTTAGGGATACCACACTCTCTCTGTTGGATTTGCCATAACAAGTAGATCGGGATTGACTTGGCGATATCTTAAGTTCATTCACGATGAAGGGAAATATGCTCTATGGCATGCCTGTTCTCACCACAATTAAGGTGTTTTAACTTTGTCTTGTCATTATTTCCAATACAATGGGGCTGGAAGTTTTCCAGCCCCATAATGATTCGGCCTTTTTATCGCTACCGCATATATGCAGTATTGACGCCTCCATCCACAGTTATCACCCCGCCAGTAGTTCGGCTTGAGCGCGAGCTTGCCAGAAAAGCAATTGCCTCAGCAATATGCTCTGGATAAACAGGGATTTTCAAAATGCAGCGTTGAATATAATATTCTTCGAGCTGGCTGGGGTCAATCCCATAAGATGCCGCACGCCCTTTGCGGAATTCTTCAGTAAAAATGCTGGCGCCCTGTAAGACTGCATCCGGCAGTACCGTATTTACCCGGATACCTGCTTCTCCACCCTCTTCTGCTAGACATCGGGCCATATGCAATTCTGCTGCTTTCGCGGCGCTGTAGGCAATCACATTTTTACCTGCCCTGACGCTGTTCTTGCTTCCAACAAAAATTAGATTTCCGCCCAAATTCTGCTGCCGCCAGATTCGAAATGCTTCACGGCTAACCAGAAAATACCCGGTACTCAGGACTTTTTGAATCAGGTTCCAATCCTTTAATTCCGTCTCCTCAATTGAATGGGTCAAACCGATGCCAGCATTGCTGACCACGATATCAATACCGCCATAATACAAAATGGTTTTTCTGAAAGCCTCGGCCACGGCATCCTCTTCCCCTACATCGCACTTCAATGCGATTGCTTTCTTATGGCCATACTCTTGAATAATTTGATCCGCGACTTTTTGCGCTCCCTCAAGGTTTAAATCAAGAATGGCAACATGAGCGCCCTCTCGTGCCAATTGAAGCGCTGTCGCCCGGCCAATTCCACTGGCAGCACCAGTAATTAGCATTACTTTGCCATCAAATTCTGCTCGAGCGGGCCGCAAAGAAAGTTTGTAAAGTTCCAATGGCCAATACTCAATTTTAAAAGCCTCTTCCTCGTCCAGGCTGATAAAACCATTCAAAACTTGACTACCTTCAATCACCTTTATCGCGCGATGATAGAGCTGCTGGCTGATTTCAGCTTGCATTGCATTCTCGCCAGCTGTAATCATACCCAACCCGGGAATAAGAACGATTCTTGGATAAGGATCCCGAATTACATCTTCTGAATTGGAATAAGTGTTGAAATATTCTTGATATTCTGATTTATATGTCTCAACCCCTTCAGCCAATTTTTCTTTCAATATCTCTACACCATCATCGGGATGCCAATCCACAAACAATGGCACTCGCTTCGTATGAATAAGGTGATCCGGACAGGCTGCCCCGATTTTAGAAAGTTCCTTCGAGAGCTTGCTGTTCGCAAAGGTTAGAACCTCTTCGCTATTATCCACCACAATAATCTTCGGTGTCTCAGCAGACAATGCTCCCCGGAGCAGTGGCAATACGCTTGCCAGAACATCCTCTCTTTCATGCTTGGATAGAATGGAGAAATTTGCTATTTCAGAAACCGGCTTCTGATTTTTACGGGAACGGATAAATTCTTCCGCTTCATTGATCGCGCGAAGTGTGTTCTCATAACAATCCTGGCTTGTTTCTCCCCAGGTAACCAGACCATGCCGCGCCATCACAACCAACCTTGCCTTCGGGTTTGCCTTTACACCTTCGGCAATCCACTTGCTCAGTGTAAAACCTGGGCGGATATAATCGACCCAAACAACCTCCTCGCCCCACAATTCCTCACACACATCTTTTCCGTTTGGCGTGCACGCCATGCTGATCACTGCATCTGGATGAGTGTGGTCAATATGTTTGAAAGGCAAGAATGCATGCAGCAATGCTTCAATTGACTGACGGGGGCGATCTGGCAAAAAACAACAATGCGAAAGGTATTCAACCATCTCTTCATCGCTCAATTGCTCACGTTCAAGCAAAGGGAGAATATCCGCTAATTTCAACCCAGAAAAACCTTGTTCAGTGATTGTTGCCAGGTTGCTTCCTGAACCTTTCACCCACAGCACTTCCACATCGCGACCCAGGTGATCTTTCTCAATCTGTTTCACGCTATTGTTTCCCCCAAACACATTCACAATACTACAATCAGCCCCTAAAAGATTGCACCGGTAAACCAGACCATCCAATCCGGGTAATTTCTTCAAACTATTCATTGACCAAAGGTTTTCGGGCATAACTTCCTCCTGATTTTTTCTTTCTGAAACAAACCGCGATTATTTATCTCTGCAACATAGTTTTACAGTAAAGCCTTACAATAATATACAAAGCCCCTTCATTAATTACTTATTTCACCCCTTTATAAATTTGAAAAACGACCAATATTTAAAGTGATCTTTTTGGTTCGAAAGCAAAACACATGATAGAATCTTTGGGAAAAGTTGTCAACCCTTGTTTGCTCTTATGAATTTATAAATAATCTGATAAGGTTGACTTTCAGCGTTTCACACCAATCTAATTCTTATCAATTATCTTACATCAGAACTAAAAAAAAGGAAAACAAAAATGTTGTTATTAGAAGAAAGAAACCAGGTTGTCCAATATCTTCGAAAAATGCTGACCACAAACCTTACCGTTGGTACGGGTGGAAACATAAGTATCCATAATGCTGAAAAGAACTTGTTGGCTGTTAGCCCAACCAGTATGGATTATTTTGAAATGGAGCCCGAGGATGTTATTGTTACAACTTTGGATGGTGAGGTTGTTGAAGGCAAACGAGAACCTACCAGCGAATTAAGTTTTCATCTGGCCCTCCAGAATCTTCGAGAAGATATCCATGCTGTCGTCCATTCACATCCTATCTACTCCACAACAATCGCCTGTATGAATTGGGAAATCCCTTCCGTTCATTATTTAGTGGGCTTCTCTGGTTATAAAGTCCCGCTGGCAAAATATGCTACGTACGGCACAAAAGAATTGGCAGATAATATTATTGATGCAATTGGCGATAATAATGCCGTATTGATTGCCAACCATGGTTTGCTCAGCGTTGGCAAAACAATTCAGTCAGCATACACTACCACCGAACAAATTGAGCTTGTCGCCCGACTTTTTTATCAGGCTAAAACCCTTGGCGATCCAGTTATATTGACCAAAGAACAAATGGATGATGTTTTAGCGAAGTTTTACCCGCATTAATTCAGCCAAAAATAAATTGGGCTTTAATAATTTTCTCATTTAGGAATATTCTTTGCCAGGAAGAAAAATTAATAGCAAAAATGCTGTTTTGAATCATTTAAATGACCCGAAGATACGCACATATGTGCGTATCTCTTATAAAACTTCAGTGTTTCCCTACAAGGGAACAATATTCTATTGACTTATTATTGATTCTCTTTTATATTTATACAGGAGAAGCATTTATTTTACAACAACGTAGACAAACTTGCTTCATAAAACAAAACACGGAGGAAAGAAAATAAATGGAAAAAAATGTTAGATTACTTATTGTTTGCGGAACCGGTATTGCTACATCGACCGCGGCAGAATACAAAATTAAGGAATGGTTCGAAAAACGCAATTACAACCTTAAAACTACTTGTTGTATCGCTTCTGAGGTTAATGCGAAAGCGAAATCTTTCAACCCACATGCGATCATTACAACAACCAAAATAAAACTTGTAAAGATTGAAACTGAAAACGGCGAGACAAAGCACGAAGTAGATGGCATCCCTGATATTCCCGCTTTTAATGGTGTGCCTTTCCTGACAGGTATCGCTGAAGAAGAACTTGTTGATCGGATTTGCAAAAGTATTGATGCTTCTGATAAACGCTAGGAATTATAGCTAAACATTGTTGATAGGCTTGTTGGCAGCACCACTCATGAGCATTATGGTTGCTGTGAAAAATACTTCTACAAGGAGGTGCTTAAAAACAGATATAAGATAATTTCATTATTTTCTACAGATACACTACATTTTAATTAATTTTCAAACATATAAAAAAGGAGTTTATTATTATGCAAGCTGTAATGGGTGTAATTCAATATATTTTAGACCTTGGCCCGACAGTCATGATGCCGATCATCGTTTTTGCTCTTTCTATGGTTTTCGGCATTAAAGCAAACAAAGCCTTCCGGGCTGCTATCACCATCGGTATTGGCTTCATTGCAATTAACCTTGTCGTTGGCTTGATGGTTAACGCACTAGCCCCCGCTACCAATGCTATGGTTGCGAACTTGGGCGTTGAGATGGATATTATGGACGTGGGTTGGCCAATTGGTGCTGCAATCGCTTTTGGTACCTCCCAGGTTGTACCCTGGATCTTTGTCCTTGGTATTTTGATGAACGTGGTCATGCTGGCCAAAAACTGGACCCAGACTGCGAACATCGACATGTGGAACTACTGGCACTTCATTTTCGTTGCTGGTTTCGTCAACGTTGCTTTGCGCGATGCACTGGGGCAAACCACCGCTATGGTTGTGGCAATCGGTGTTTCTCTGGTTGGCGCTGCAATGACACTCAAACTGGCTGACTGGACCGCCCCTATTGTTCAGAAATTCTTTGAACTTCCCGGCGTTTCCCTGCCTCACATGGAAACCGTTACCTGGGCACCTGTTGGCTACGCAGTCAACTGGCTGGTCGACCGGATTCCAGTTGTGAAAGATTGGCATGCGGATCCTGACACCATCAAAGAAAAATTTGGCGTACTCGGCGAGACCATGATCGTTGGTACAATCCTTGGTTTGATCATCGCACTGCTCGCATTTGCCCCTGGCCTTGGTACGGATTTCGGAGGCAATCTCGCCAAGATCCTCAACACCTCAATCAGCCTTGGTGCAGTTATGATGGTACTTCCCCGAATGGTTTCCATTCTTATGGAAGGTTTGATGCCGTTGTCTGAAGGCGCTCGCGAATTCATCACCAAGAAATTCCCCGGCCGCAAAATTCACATCGGTCTCGATGCCGCAATTGCTATCGGTCACCCCGCAAATGTTGCAACCGGCCTTTTGATGGTTCCCATCGCCTTAGCGTTGGCTGTTGCCATGAACGCGATTGGCCTGAACCGCATGCTCCCATTTGCCGACCTGGCAATTTTGCCCTTCTACGCAATTTGGGCAGTTGGTTGGTCAAAAGGTAACATTATCCGTGGCGTCATCAACGGTACAGTTTTCCTGGGTGGAATGTTATACATTGCTACCAAGCTTGCTCTGTATCTGACCACCATGGGTGCTGAAGTTGGATTCCAGATGCCAGAAGGCGCTGCATTGATTTCTTCCATCGACGTTGGCGCTCACTTGAATGGTTACATGTTGGCTCTGCCCTTCATTAGATTTATTGAAGG
Organism: Pelolinea sp.; assembly: GCA_030655835.1. Lineage (GTDB taxonomy): Bacteria > Chloroflexota > Anaerolineae > Anaerolineales > Anaerolineaceae > Pelolinea. The sequence continues at coordinate 9,134 of JAUSPC010000059.1, read as the reverse complement.
CGGATGGGGCGCTTTTGCCCTGACCGCAGCGATTGTTATTGCTATTTTCGCCGCTGTTGCTGTCATGATGAAAAAATCTGACGTTGAAGCAATTGTTGCTGATATCGACGATTTCTAAATCTGTACGACTAAATTAATACTAATAGGTGCGGTGCGTAGTATGCACCGCACCTATTATAAAATCAGGAGTTATTCTCAATATGATTAAAGCCATGATTGATATTATGCTGGGAAAGTGGGGGAGAGCAATTTTAGATTTCTATTTTGCAAATCAAACCATCATCAACATCATCTTTGTGACGTGGGGGACAGTTATAACGTACGCCTCCTTACAACTGAATAAGATCCGCAGAAAAACTATTTATCTGGGTCTGGATTTCATAAAGGAATCGCCTGACCTCACAGACAAAGAAGTCTGGGAAGCATTACGCCCCAGGTGGCAAGAAGAAATCAGCAGTTTAAAATCGCGTTTGATCATAAATCGCTGGAATTTTTGGGTTATTAAGGCAACACCTGAAAATATAATTGATATTATGAAGCTTGGACCGGATTGGTTTGCCGCACTTCGAAAAGATGAAGTCCTTCGTTACCGTTTCTCATTCCCGGGCGAGAATTTCAAAGTCAGCATGTTTATAAAAAACAAACCCAAATAGAAAGCACATCAATGCTGAGAGTGCATAGCACGAGAAACCCATTGGAGAATAGCCAAACATTATTACGAAGAGAGTTTTAACTTGGAAGTTATTGCGACGAGGTTTTATCTCGAAACATCAGTATCTTTCCCTGGTGAATTGATAAGTGTATTAAAGAAGGTTTAATTAATATTTTAGGCTCAAAATTGCTCTGGCTTACTTTACAGCAGTATTACTTAATAATGATTCTGAATGAGTTCCACCATGAGAGACGTAGAACGAGAAACCATGCGCAGCCTAATGACCGCTTTGGCAGTCAAATCGTAGCTGAATGGTTTGAATAAATTGCTGCAAATGATCTGCAACATATCGCGTTTCTGCAGCGCGCACCAAGAAATTATTAGATTATTAAATTATTTACCAAAGGATGGAATAGAGCAATGGGACAAAACAAGTGGTTCCACGAAGAAAATTTGTTGATGCCTCTGGAAGCTAAAACAAAAGAAGAAGCCATCGAAGAACTCGGAAATTTATTATTGAAAAATGGTTACGTCAAAGAGAGTTTTGTTCCGGCGGTTATTGCTCGTGAAAAAGAGTTTGCTACCGGTCTCCCGACCAGCGAGATTGGCGTAGCGATTCCCCACACAGACTCACATCATGTCCTCAAGCAGGCCGTAGCCGTTGGGCTCTTGCCCGAATCAGTGAAATTCTGTGAAATGGGCGACTCTTTTGACGCTGAAGTGGATGTGCGTTTGATCTTCATGCTTGCTGTGCCAGACAAAGATAAAGTCATGACTATGCTCAAGCAAGTCATGTCCGTTATCCAGGATCCAGATTTCTTAAAATCAATTGCTCAAACATCTGATCGTTCTAAAATTGCTGTGATCATGAATGAGCGGTTAAACGCTGGAACTGTCACCAACGCCAAAGATGAAATGCAAACCAATAAATCTGCTGATGCGCTTGAAGTAAAAGTTACCGTTGAACATCCTGTAGGCTTGCACGCCCGGCCTGCTACTCTTTTTGTAAAAGCAGCAGCGAAATACAAATCAGATATCTCTGTATTCTGTGAAGGAAGACAAGGAAATGCAAAAAGTATTTTAAAAGTACTAACGTTAGGAGCCAATCAGGGCTGCGAGATAACCATTCGTGCCGAAGGCGAAGATGCCCAGGAAGCTCTCAATGAGCTCAAAGAATTAGTAGCTAGCAATTTTGGAGGGGTGGAATGATAGTAATTAAGAGCATTGTTATCCTGAGGCGTTAAACCGAAAGATCTCGTTCAGTTATAAACCACCCACCCCACCACTTACCTTTGAAATCTCCTCTTCTCACATGTCTTCACTCAGAATACACCCAGGGTATCGTGAGGAGCGAAGCAAAACATGGCAATCCCTCCTACCCGCGTGTCATCGTGAGCCTTCGTAGAAGGCGGGGCGATCTCGGACGGTTATCTAACTAGCCTTTTCAATTAAAAAACTCCCTCATTTACGTGAGGGAGTTTCAATAACTAAAAGGTACTAACTAAAAAATATGGAATGCCGCAATGACTGGCGCGAACAGCGAGCTCACCAGTGACATAACCGTGATGAGGGTGTTCAGTGAAGGACCGGCTGTATCCTTGAAGGGATCGCCAACCGTGTCGCCTATCACGCCCGCTTTATGCGCCTCAGAGCCCACACCGCCGTATTGACCGGTCTCAATGAACTTCTTGGCGTTGTCCCACAGGCCGCCCGCGTTCGACATCAAGAGCGCGAAGATCACACCGGTAAAAATCGCTCCGCCTAAGAAACCGCCCAACGCGTCGGGTCCAAGGACGAACCCAACCAGCAGTGGCGCGCCCACGGCTAAGAACGCCGGGATAACAAGGGAAGACAGCGCGCCATGCGCTGCCAAGCTCACGCACGTTTTGTAATCCGGCACCACTGTGCCCAACAAAATTCCGGGTTCTGCTTTGAACTGCCGTCGGATCTCTTCGATCATATCGAACGCGTTATGCGTAACAGATAGCATCGTCAGTGCGCTGAAGATCGGGGGCGTCATCGCTCCCAGCAGCACGCCCGCAATCACCAACGGGCTGCGCAGGCTGATCTCAACAGAAATGCCGCGCGCTTCAATGATCTCAGCGTAAGCCGCGAACAGCGCCAGCACGGTCAGAGCCGCTGCGCTGATGGAAAATCCTTTAGTGATCGCTTTGGCAGTGTTGCCGGCTGAGTCAAGTATGTCCGCTTTTACGATCACGGAGTGGTCCATGCCCGCCATCTCAGCGATGCCGCGCGCGTTGTCCACGATCGGGCCGTACGCATCAGAAGAAACGATCATCCCGCTGATGGAAAGCATCCCCACCGCGCTGATGCCGATCCCGTAAATACCGGAAACCACGCCCGACGCTTCTGAGATATAAAAGGAAACCAGGGTCGCGATCACGATCCCGATGATGGAGGGGAAAATGCTCAGCAGACCGTAGGAGAAACCGGTGATGATGGTGATGGCAGCGCCAGAGCTTGAAACTCTTGCGGTCTCTTGAACAGGTTTGAAATCTTCTGACGTGAAATATTCGGTTGTAAATCCAACTACCACACCCACGATCAACCCAACCAATGTGGACCATAAAGTGCTCATGTCATACCCGCCCAAAAGAACCAGGGCGATCACCATTACGCCGAAAATGACGCAGGTGATGATGGTGCCGAAGTTCAATGCGGTGCCGGGTTTGCCGTCCTTGCCCACACGCACAAATTGAATTCCGAGCAGAGAAGCGAAGATACCTAAAGTGCACAGGATCAATGGGAACACAGTGTATTTCAGGTTGTCGGGACCAGCCATTGCCGCGCCCAGCAGCATGGCAGCAACAGTGCTCGCCACGTAACTGTCAAAAATGTCAGCGCCCATACCGGCCACATCACCCACGTTATCACCTACGTTATCAGCGACAACTGCGGGGTTGCGGGGATCATCTTCCGGGATACCCACTTCGATCTTTCCCACCAGGTCAGCGGCAATATCAGCCGTCTTGGTATAGATCCCGCCGCCCGCTTTGGCTAGCAGTGCCAGGGTGGATGCGCCGAAGCTGAAACCCAGGATCACTTCCGGGTTGCCGGTCAGGAGGAAGATGCTGCACATACCGATTATGGCTAATCCAACCATCGCTAAGCCCATCACAGCGCCAGCGTAAAATGCCACGCGGAAACCCTTGTTAAGAGATTCAGAAACAGCAACAGCGCTGCGCACATTCGCCTGCACCGCGACCGCCATTCCCATATACCCTGCCACAGCGGAACTCAGCGCGCCAAAAATAAAAGCTGCCGCCATGATCACGCCATTTGTAGGGGTAATATCCACACTGCCCGTCCCCAATTGGGTCAGGTCAAAACTGAACACGATCGCGATAATGAACCCCAGCACAACAGCAACCAGTGTCAGGGCAATATACAACCGCTTCAGATACGATGCGGCGCCCTCACGGATCCAGCCCGCCACTTCCTGCGCGCGTTCCGACCCGGCGTCCTGGCGCATCACCCAGAAATACAAATACAGGGCAGCGCCGACAGAAATAACTCCAGATACAATTCCTACGATCAACCAAACGTTCATAATAACCTTACCTTTCTAAAAAAGTATTAATCCACACCTCACCCACCTGGAAACCCAGCAGGAGTTTTCGGTGGGAGGGATAACAATTACATTGTTGCCGACCGCCACCATTGGTAATTCTTCTTTACCAGATCATCTTCTTCAGGCAGCGGAAAATAGAGCAGATGATCCTGGTTTCCGACATAAAAACCATTCTTGATCGTGCGGAAAGGAATGCCGCTGGTTGGCAGCCGATCCACCATTTTCGTCATCACAGATTTTGTTTTCAGGGACACCAGGCAGTTCCGCAGATGTTCCATGTTCTTATACGGCAGATCGCCCACAACGCCGTTCTGTGGATCATCAGCCAGGGCGTCCAGCCGCAGCTCCGCGAAACATACTGCTGGCAGTTTCACCAGACTAATCGGCTCATTCACGATCAATTCATAAAAACCTTTCGGTCCCAGTGAGCTCACCACCAGTGGAGATACAGGCGAGACCTCACGGTAGAGGTGCAGTCCGTTCCCGTCTTCGGGTAAATTCGCGCCCTTCTCCAGCCCCAGTGTACGGCCGTCCTGAGTGGTCAGGTACAGCTTCTCGACAGCGGTCATGGGGATATTTTCCAGCACCCGGTAAATTGAAATGTAGATGGATGACTTGGGGGAGCCATCTTCGTGCGGGACGCATCGTTTGATGCCTTCTTCAATATTAAAATAATCGCTGCGGAATTTCGGGTCGATCTCAAAAAAGATGGCCTGCCCTCGTGATTTCTTTTGTGTGCCAACCGCATAATATGCGCCAAATTCTTCTGGGGAAAGTTCAGATGCGATCAGCGCTTCAGGGATCAGTGATAAATAAAGATGGATGGTCATATTACCTCCAGTTAAATTGATGGTTGGTTAATAAATTTAAGCCAAATTGAGAGCATTATACTCCCAATATTAGTATCTCATAGAAAAATGGTTTAATAATTGTAGGAAAATTTTAAAATGAAGGCGAATGGACTTTTTATCCCTCCATCAGGATATTCAGGAATTCCCGCTTCAGCAGGCGGTAGTGCGGATGATATGCAGCACAGTAAGCGGGGGAATGCCGCAGAATAGGGTAATCGTTTTTCAAAAGCCAATCAGTGAATTCAAAGTTTATGGATTATATTTTTATTGACGAACTTCAACTTCAATAATATTCAGAACAAATCATTTTTGGAGTAATGTGTTTTCGACACATATCAGGCTCAGAAGTCAATTAGGTCCCCGAAAGAATTTATATACATTAATATATCATAATACTTTATTGCTGATTGACTTTATCAATTTTCACTGTTATACTGTTTTTCACCGAACGGTGAAAATGTTATTTACGGTGAAATTCATGGAAAATAGTGATCGAGCAATAAACATAATAAGAGAAATTTTTCAAAACATTCCTTTTATTGACATTAAGGAATGCAAAAAAGAATATGGATTAAGCGAAAAATTTATCGCTGATATTTTGATTATTTATGTATACAAGAATAAAACGAGAGAAATAATTATAGAGGCAAAATCTAAAGGAGAACCTCGGTTTGTGAGAGATTCTGTAAATCAGCTGCTCAGGTTTAAGGAAATTAGACCGAATGCTTACTTTATGATCGCAGCTCCTTTTATCTCTCAAAACTCTGCTGATATATGTATTAATTCAAATTTTGGGTATCTTGATTATGCAGGGAATATTCTTATAAATAATGATCCAATATTTATTCAGAAGAATGTAGTCCGAAACCCTATCCCAGAGAAGCGTGAGTTGAGAAGATTATATTCGCCTAAGTCTGAGAGAATTCTAAGAGTTATGTTGAATACTGGAAAAAAGAAGTGGTTAACTGAAGAATTAGCTGAAGAAGCAAAGGTAAGTTTAGGCTTAGTGGCAAAGGTAAAAAATATATTGCTAAATAAAGAATGGCTAGAATCCGAATATGGGGGGTTTTCCCTGATTAAACCTTTTGATTTGTTAAATGAATGGAGTGATAACTATCTATACAAGAAGAATAGAAAGATCTATTTTTATTCAATGAGTCCAGTAAGAGAGATGGAATTCAAATTAGGGAAATATTTCAATGAAAATAATATTCCTTATGCTTTTACTGGTCAGTCTGCTGGTGCGCGATATGCTCCAATGGTGAGATATAAAACGATAAAAGTCTATATCAACTCCGTAGATATTAAGAACGATCTAGAAAATAAACTTGGAATAAAACAGGTTGAAAGTGGTGCAAACATACAATTTCTTATCCCCTATGATGAAGGTTTGATGTATGGGGTAAATCAATTCGATGGAATATTTGTGGTTTCACAAATCCAAGCCTACCTAGATTTGATTAGTGATAAAGCAAGGGGTGAAGAGGCAGCAATTGAAATCATTAATAATGGGGTCATGAAAATATGGTAACCAGCAGAAAATATTACATACCTGAAGAAGTATCCGCCGCTAAAAGTGTTTTAATTGAAGTAATGCATATTTTAGGAGACTATAGAGACGAAGTAATTTTGGTTGGTGGGTGGGTACCAGAAATGTTTTTCCCAAAATCAATAATTCCTCATGTTGGGAGCAATGATGTTGATATTTTACTAAACCATAATGAAATAGACAACTCAAAATATAAAACCATAAAAAAGCTTTTAGAAAACAGGGGATATTTTCAATCAGAGGAACAACCATTTATATTCTACAAACGAGTTATTATAAAAAATGGATCTGCTGTAACAGTGCAAGTAGATTTTTTATCAGGAGAATTTCAAGGAACTGGGAAAAACAGAAGAACGCAAAAAGTTCAAGATATGAAACCAAGAAAAGTTAGAGGTGGGGATTTAGCCTACACACATACAGAAAATATAAAACTCTGTGGAAAATTACCCAATGGAACTAATGGTCAAGTAGATTTCAAAATCGTGGCATTACCTGCTTTCATTATTATGAAAGGGATAGCATTAAAAAACCGTATGAAAGAGAAAGATGCATTTGATATATATTTTTGTTTACTACAATTCGGAGAAAATATAAAAAGTCTTACAGACAAGTTTACAGGTTTAATGAATAAAAATATTGTACAAGAGTCATTAACAAATCTCAAAGAAGCATTTTTAAATATTAATAGTTATGGTCCAACAATGATTGCTGATTTTGAAGAAGTTGAAGGAGAAGAGAGGGAACGTATTATTCGAGATTCTTATGAAAGAATGAATATGTTCTTGTCCCTTTTAAAACAATAGGTTTTAGAATCAATTAAATATAATTAATTATTGTTTGTTTTTGAGTCGCCTTCCCTCTGCGGGTGCAACGCCCATGATACCCCTCCTCCGGAGGGCAGGCAGGTGCACACAATGCTCTGTGTGGACAAAATGGTGCCTATTTTGTGTAACCGGTGGACACAATGCACACCACCATCCTGGTGGCAGGCAACACACGCTGTGGACCCCTTGATATACTGACTTCGAATCAGTATGTTCAAAAACCAATTTGAATATCATGCCAGAAAAAACCAATGTTACAATTGGAAAAATGAATCAGCATTCAAATGAACAAACTAGGAAAATAAAATTAAATTCCGAATCAACCACTAACCAAGAAGCCCGTAAGTCCAGTCAAGGCCGAGCAGCGCGATCTACTGGGCGAAAAAGGTTGCCGTGCGGTGGATGCGGTTGTCTCTCATTTTTCTTCTTGATTGCTTTACTGCTTTATCTTATTGCTCCATTTGGAACGCAATTCCTGATTCTCGGAATAGACCGGTCCCCGCAGAATTCAATGGCAGGAAGGAGCGATACGATCATGCTCGTATCTGTTAATCCTCTGCTGCCAACGGTTAAATTACTGTCCATCCCTCGCGACCTGTGGGTCACCATTCCAGGATTTGGTGAAAACCGCATCAATGCCGCACATTTTTTTGCGGAAGCGCAGGAGCCGAATACAGGACCAGACCTGGCACTCGAAACCATCAAGAGCAGCTTCGGAATTGATCTGCGGTATTATGTGCGGTTCAATTTAGAAGGTTTTCCCGAAGTAGTTGAATCAATGGGCGGAATCCGCTTGAACCTGCCGGAACCCATGGCTGGTTTGCCAGCCGGGCCAAACCAGTTGGATGGCACACAGGCGCTGGCATTTCTGCGCAGCCGCTCTGATGGGGATGATTTTTTCCGTATTCAGCAGGGGCAGATATTTGTAACAGCCTTCATTCGCCAGCTGCTCAACCCGTCTACTTGGCCGCGAATTCCGCAAATCCTCTCGTCCTTCTCCCGGGTGGGGGATACTAATCTGCCAGTATGGTTATTGCCGCGCCTAATTTTGGCCTTTGTCCGCGCCAGTTTTACGGGAATTGAAACACTATCTATCGACCGTAGTATGGTCGCTCCTACCGTTACATCCGAAGGAGCGCAGGTTTTGCTTCCAAATTGGGATTTAATTCTCCCCTATCTTGGGAATAATTTTTGATCTTTCTTCATGCAAGCTATCGGTTTGAAATCCCATTAATCGGCGTTTCTCATCATATTGTGCGTCGTCAGAACATTTGGGACATAATTCCATATTTCAAGTAGAGACTTTTCATTCTGATTATACTGCCTCAAGCTGCAGCTTATGAATCCGCTTCCGTTCAGTTGGCTGCCCTTCCTCAGAAACTAAGGTAAAGAAACTAGATAAATTATTTAAGTGTTATATATACTTACTTGAATCATGTCATAATTCGTGAGGTCGTGGTTTCGATAATTGATATTGTAGAAATCATTTCATAAATTACAGGAATATTAGAAAATGTTTTTTGTTTCAATCGATGTTATTTGATTAGGTTATATCGTGTAAAATAATTTAGACGATATACTTTAGTGTCTTGAATTCAACTAGCAAGTGCAACTTTGAAAGCGTTAGAGAGATAAGCTGCGGTAAGATAAGCGCCTCTCTAACGAC
>JAUSPC010000057.1 GCA_030655835.1 Pelolinea sp. | reverse complement strand
TTCGTTAGGTGAAAGTGGGAGAAAGTTGGCAAAAAGGCATCAAATAACTGCAATTTGCTCATGAAAACACCTAAAAATGCCATCAAAATGGGAAAGAATTATTTGCGATTTTTGAAAATCGAGTAACTGCAGAGGACTCATCTATATCATTTAATTTTATGAGAATATTAGAAGTATGAAAGAATGATCTCAATTGCTTATTTAAATACAATAATAATTTTCTTACAACAGCATCCATTTCTTGTTGTCTATCTTGAATATCTCCAATAGACATGGTTTGTTTTTTCAGAAATGGATAAACACTGTGCTTATGTTTTCGATATATAGTATTGGAGAATAATTTGCTGATCGCAATACCACGGTTGTAATTTGAATGATTGGTTTTTTTCAATGAATTTGAGAATTTTTCATGATCTTGTTTTTCATGGGTTAATAAATTGGCGTCACAATTTGCAATAGATAGTTCAGAGCATAAGAAAAGTTTTACTTCATCAATAAAAAAGGAACGGATCATTTCCTTGCCGTCACCTCCAAGATCGGAAAGAAACATCGCATCCGGTTCGGTTATATATTTCGGGAACAATGGTCTAGATTCTCTCTTTGAATGATCAATATCAAATGCAAGGTCCATTTTGTTTACTTGAAAGTGTCTTCCTGATCTGTCATGAAAGCTAATCTGATCGCAATATATTTTATTGTCAAATTTTGAAATAATAGAAACGATTTTTTCTCCAAAGGAGAGGGAATATTCATTTTCCGTAATATCCTTGTTTTGGATCAAAGCATAATCCGTGTTGTTATTCATTTTCGCGATGATCGAGAAGGAATCTGGGTGGAAGGAGATCTTTGCTGGGCCGCCCAGTTTGGATACCTGTTCTCTGGATCGTCGGCTGTCCGTATTTTTATGAACCTTGAAACTGTATTTAGTCGGATAAAAAGAAAAAGCACAATCAAAGAGATATGTATTAATAATTTTCTTTTTGATGTCAGGAAATAAAACGTATATAAATTGTGTAATTATTTTGTTTATGAAAAAGAAAATAATCAAAGGGATAAAAGTAAAGAAAATGGTTTTGGGTGAAAAATACATTAGAAGTATTTCTTGAATAATTCCCGATGTGAAATTGGTCGGTTTGGGAAGAATAGCAATAAAACCATTCATGAACATGGGAAGAGGCAAGTTGGTTTGGGCGATCAATGACCAGATAATAAAGAAAACGATCGATAACAGTACAAAACGCAGTCGCCCCGCAGAACTGTTAACGACGAGTAATTGATTGGCCATTGACGGATTCTTGCTTTTTTGTTTTGTTCTCATGCTTCTTTTTTGATCATTGTTCTATCCAAAGGGTATCCAAGAATACCTTTAAATTTAACAATTTCCATTTTTTGAGAAAATGAACACCCTCTGGTAAATTAACAATTTGTCTATTCGGCAAGTTGAAAATATCTTCCGTGGAGTTCTCATTTAAAAAGATGTTTATTTTTCTAATATATTCATCTACCAAAGGCAACCCTTCCTCTGTTGGGGTTGTCAACTCCTCCGTATTCGTTTCTTGGATCAATGTATTCCAAATTGAAATGATACTCTTCCCGATAAGATCTTCAAGGTGTTTATGCAATTCTCCGTAAATATTCTGTGCAGAAAAAATATTAGATAAATCGAGCAGGAAATCTTTCGTCCGCTGGACATCCTGGTCGGGTAATAAATTGAAATATACTGAGAATCTTGGCACGATTGTGAGCCCATCTTTTGTTCTTCCTGATGTTTGTGTGGAACGCAACAAGTGCAGGTGGTTTCTGGCATCTACAGAATCGGAGGTGGAAATAGTAGAAGGGTTTTTGCGATCGTTCGATCCCAAATAAAAATGATGGATATTGAAATTTATCAGATGCAGAACTTGTTCTCCGCGTTTAATAAAATGAAAACCGTAGAGTAAAATCCTTTTTTCTTCTTTTCTGTTGATAATCACTGCTGCACTGGAATTGTCTAATAGAAGTGATCCCAACCTTGGTTTATTTTGAATATTAAAATAATCTTTATAGAAGTTTCCTGATTGGACGTAGAAAGTAGACGGGGTTCGTTGTAATAGCCCAAGAATTACTACATTCAGTTTATTAATAAAACTGGAATTATCGTGGGGAAAAAAGGGTACAAAATGACTCCAAAAAATAAATGATACGCATATCGATAATAAAAGAAATGAAAAATATAGGATCTTTATGGGAAATTGTTTGAGAATAAATAATGGGATCACGCAGATCAGAATAACCAATAAAAGGTTTCTTATACTCCTGCGAAAAGAGTCTGCTGATACCGAAGAAGATTTCATAGTTGAATTGTATATGAATATTTTTGTAGAGGTGAATTGTTGAAATTCATAAATTTATGAGTAAAGTATAAATCAAATGGATATAAAATGATTCCCTAAAAGAAATTAATAGAACTTTAATTATTTAATTACCGAACAAACCATATAACAATATGAGAGGTATAAAATGACGCTAGAAAATACTTGTGCCCCAGATTTTGAATTAAAAAATTTTGAGGGTAAAAAAATAAAATTGTCAGATTTCTTAGGGAAACCAATTGTCTTGTATTTCTATCCTAAGGATGACACTCCCGGTTGTACAACTGAAGCATGCAATTTTAGGGATGACTATTCTGATTTTCAGGAACAGGATATTGAGATTGTTGGTGTTAGTCCAGACAATGTGGAATCACATGAAAAATTTAGATCTAAATTTTCTCTTCCGTTTAACCTACTCGCAGATGAGGATCATAAAGTATGTGAGCTTTATGGCGTTTGGAAAAAAAAGAAGAATTTTGGAAAAGAATACTTTGGAGTTATGAGAACTACATTTCTGATTAACGAGGAAGGAAAAATAATCAAAGTGTTTGAAGGGGTCAAACCAGCAAACCACAGCCAAGAAGTTATTGCTGCCTTTAATGTATTAGGGTAATACCGGAATTCTCTTACTTTACTCTTAGTAATATTTTTCCTTCTGCCCATAATTCTTCAAGAAGGTAATAATTCCTTTGTTCAGGGGAAAAGAGATGCAGTACAAGATCTCCGTAGTCAACTGCGATCCAACCGTTGCTCGGGATGCCCTGAATATCGCCTTTTCGGTCAAATTGGACATGCATACATTCCTTGGCGGTTTTTAGAAGGCTTCTAAGCATTCTGTCGCTTGTACCGGAGCAAATTACAAAATAATCCGTAAACATAGAAATTCCCCGCAAGTCGAGGAGTACTATATCTTCTGCTTTCTTTTCTTCGAGCGCGAGAACCAATTCGCGCGATATTTGTAAAGTATCTATTTTTTTCAGAGCTCACCTCATGATCTTTAAATAAGAATGCAAATTGTAGCATATCAAACCATCAAAGTCTTATTTCATAGAGCATCGTGTAAATTGGTCCTTGTTGAGTGAGGTCGCTTCGAATAAAACTCAATTCGTTTATGATAACTGGATCAATAATCGGAAATTCATAATTGATTATATTCTGACCGATCCGGGGCCTTACTTCTTGAGGAACACTATTTCGCAATCTACCAATCGTTAAATGAGGCGAAAACTTCCTTTTTTCTTGCCTGTACCCAAGTTTATTTGAAGATAAATTAATTATATTTTCCAATTCGCAAATCCGATCAATCTTGTTCAACCCAAGCCAGACAGTTTTTGGGTTTCTTTTAGTGGGAAAAACACCGGGTTTTTCAATTGTGAAGTTGATCTGTCCGAACCCCTTTAACTGCTTTTCAAGATCTTCTTGAATTTTGATAAGGTGATCAGGATTGAAAAAACCTATGAATTTCAATGTAATATGCATTAAATCCACTGGTACCCATTTAATATGGTCTGGGATGGATCTTTTCAGAGCCATCAGCCCTCTTTCTACTTGTTCTAATCTTTGCAGCGGAAGCTTGATAGCAAAAAAAGTTCTAATCGTTTTAGAAGGCATTATGTAAGTGTATTTATTTCAATACCCAGTGTCAAGCATATTTGTTATAAAACTCATGAATCTGGTCATTCTCATCGAAGTATGGTATAAGAAGAATGCCCTGCTGTGTTCGTGATGCGGCACTCTATGTTTTGAGCCAACACCTTAAAAAATGGGTTCTTGTCTTCCGAAAATGACGCGATAGGCGAAAGCCAAGGCGGAGCTAACGAGGAAGAACCCGTCCTGCGCAAGCAGGTTCAAAACTACGCCACACACGGCATAGCGGGGAGTATTTAATAAAAAATTAATTACTTATTTCTTTCCATTATTTTTGATTCATATACAGGAGGCGGATATGGCCATTATTATTAAACTTGTTGTCAAATCGGGGGATGAGATCAATAAGACTTTTTTTATTGAAAAAGAGAAGAATACAATTGGGCGAGATCCCAAAAGTGATTTTGTTATTGATGATATTGAAATTTCGAGAAGTCACCTTGAGATCATTAAAAATGAAAACAGTGTTCTTTTAGAGGATCTAAATTCCACCAATGGAACATTCCTCAACGGAAAGCGGTTGGAAAAAATTACAGCCATTACGGATGGCGACCTAATAAGTCTCGGAAAAAATATTGTCCTTGAATTCATCAGAGAACAAACGCATGAGGACTCTGAGCCTCTTCAAAATGATGAATTAGTTCAACCACTTGAACTTGAGGATGAGAACGACCAACCAGAATTTAGAGAACCATTAGAAAATGATATTCTTGAACAAGAAACTGAATTCAAAGAGGAAAAACCACAGGAAAAAGTACCTTCGAAACTCAGATCAAAATTTCAAAAGATGCCAACCTGGGTTCTCATATTAATTACTGCTTTAGGATTTCTGGTAATATTTTGCATAATCCCACTTCTCGTTATTGAGGTGACCGATCAATGGTGTAATTTGTTTGCCGGGTTTTTTAATTCAATGAGCCCGGGGGTTTGCCCATAGGCTGAGTTAATATCATTAAATCTGAAAATTAGAAATCATTGATGTTTTTTGCAAGAACACATAAAGAATAAGCAAAGAATGGAAATTAAAGGGAGAGAAGATGAAACAAGATAACGATACGAAAATTAAAACAATTGTTGAAACAGATGATTGCTTTGCTTATACAGCGGAAGAGCCCGATGGGGAGGTCACCTATCACTTACAAATTAACAACGTAACACTTCATTTTTTCAATGAGGAGTGGCAGGTTGCGCTTGATTTTCTCAAAGAAGTTGTTAAAGAATTTCCAGGTTAATAACAGAAATGAACCTGGATGATTTCAAAAGGTTTAATACCATTGATAGAAATGGTATGCTTGCAGCAATTAAAGGCCTTCCAGATCAGCTGATAGATGCGTATGGGCAAGGGGACAGAAACAAATTACCAAAGAACAAAGAGTTTAATTCCATAATAATTGCGGGTATGGGCGGCTCCGCGATAGGAGCAGATATTCTGATTGCATATGCGTCATCAGAATTGAAAGTTCCTGTAATGGTCCTGCGTGATTACCAACTACCTGGATGGGCAGAAGGAAAGAAAAGTTTAGTTATTTGTTCCTCACATTCTGGAAATACAGAAGAAACAAACTCCATCTTTTCTCAGGCCGTAGAACGGAATTGTACGGTCATTATCATTACGACCGGGGGAAAATTATTATCGGCAGCTATTGAAAAAGGCATAACCACCTGGCAATTTGATTACACAGGTCAGCCAAGAGCAGCTGTCGGATGGTCGTTTGGTTTACTATTACGCCTGTTTTCCCGATTATCTCTGATATCAGATAAAGAAAAAGAAATCTCAGATGCAGTTTCTTCAATGAAAAATTTGATGGAACAGATCGATGTGGAAGTACCCACCGTGAAAAATTCCGCGAAAAGATTGGCTGGACAGTTGATTGATCAATATATTTCGATTTTCAGCGCGGAACATATGAGTCCTGTTGCCCGCCGGTGGAAAACCCAGATCAACGAATTGGCAAAAGCCTGGGGACAATTTGAATATCTTCCAGAGGCGGATCACAATACCTTGGCGGGAGTCATCAACCCCGCTGATCTGCTCCCGAAGATTTTTACGGTTTTTCTAAGATCAGATCATTTTTTCCCGCGCAATATAAAAAGGATGGATGTAACCTTTACTGAATTTATGGTGGCGGGTTTATGCACCGATCAAATTGATTTTTCTGCGCCAGAACCATTGACGGAGATATGGACCGCGATCCTTTTTGGGGATTATGTTGCGTATTATTTGGCAATGATGTACGAAATTGATCCAACCCCTGTGGACGCAATCGAATCTTTAAAAGAGCAGATGGAATAGCAGATTTAATAAATTACTCCCAAAATAATTCTAGAATGTATAATAGAACATAAAAACTATTATATGGGAAACTACTTTAGAAAAATTCTGCATGTCGACCTGGATGCTTTTTTCTGCTCCGTTGAAGAATTATTGGATCCTTCATTAAACGGGAAAGCATTTTCAACAGGTGGAACTTCAGATGGTAGAGGGGTTGTCACTTCATGTTCTTATGCGGCCCGCTTGGTTGGGGTCCGATCAGCCATGCCCATGCATAAGGCGCAGCGATTGTGCCCAAGCCTGATCACAGTGCAGGGGCATTATCAAGATTATTCACATTATTCCAATCTGGTAATGGGAATTCTCGAAAATTTTACCCATCTCGTTGAACCGATCTCTATTGATGAAGCTTTCCTTGATGTCAGTGATCTGCCGCAGGATTCGAAGACGATTGCATTGGAAATTCAAATGAAGATCATGTCTGAAACTGATCTGCCTTGTTCTATCGGCGCCGCATCAAATAAATTGGTGGCGAAGATGGCAACTAATATAGGAAAATCAGAGCATAAAAAATCCACATCTCCAATGGCTATTAAAATAATTCCACCAGGCCAGGAAAAAAAATTTCTTGCTTCGCTTCCTATCGGAGAAATGTGGGGAGTAGGGCCAAAATCAGAGAAGATCCTGATCAACAATGGATTAAATTTCATTGGCGATATTCAATCAATTCAGCTTGAAAAACTCGTGAATATAGTCGGTAACTTTGCTTCCACATTGAAAGATCGCTCGCTGGGAATTGACAACCGACCAGTGGGAATTGATGAAAGAATCAAATCGATCAGCAATGAGCGCACTTTTTTTGGCAATCTTACTTCGAAACCTGAGGTGGTCTCGATAATCAAAAACCTATCTGAAAAAGTGGGTAAAAGATTGAGGAAAAGAAGAATGTCCGGGAAAACTGTTCGCTTGAAGATCCGCTGGCTAAATTTTGAAACGATCACACGCCAGATGACCTTAGATCAACCCACAAATCATGATTCTGTAATATTTTCTTCGGCAGCGGCGCTGTTAGATAGTGAGTGGGTGGATGGAAAGGGAATGCGTCTAATTGGCGTAGGGGTAAGTAAATTAGAACCGGATATATATCAACTTTCGCTGTTTGATAGGGATTTTCAAAAAGAAAAAAGCCTCTTAGAAGCTATAGATGGTCTTCAAGAACGATTTGGAAGCAATGTGATCTATAAAGGAAACAAAAAAAGATAAATAATTGATCAGTGGAAATCTTTAATGGTCTTATCGAAAGTTTCAATGATCTTTTTTGTGATCACATCCC
>JAUSPC010000043.1 GCA_030655835.1 Pelolinea sp. | reverse complement strand
ATTGGTGCAGTCATTGGAGCAGCAGCTGTTATATTTATGAGGCAAATTCTCCCATACGCTCTTGCTTTCGCGGCCGGCGCGATGATCTTTGTTGTCATAGAAGAATTGATCCCCGAAGCTGAAGCGGGCTCAAACACAGACATCGCTACAGCAGGCGCAATGCTTGGCTTTACTGTCATGATGATCCTGGATGTTGCGTTAGGATAAATGGACAACAAAAAGAAAAATTTTTCTCCCCTTTCAAGAGCAGTTTTTCTGGTCGCAATTAGTTTTGGGATCAATAAAATATTTGCTATTCTGAGACAGTTGATCATCGCCAGACAATTTGGGCTTTCCTCAGATCTAGATGTATTTAATGTCGCAAATAATATTCCCGATATGCTTTATTCCCTGATTTCCGGTGGCGCACTTGCTGTAGCAATTATCCCTGTATTAACTGAAGTGATGACAAGAAAAAACCGCGAAGCCGCTTGGAGGGTTTTTAGCCAGATCGCGAATGTTGCTTTTTTAGTTACAGCCCTCCTATCAGCGCTTGTAGCGATTTTTGCATGGCCTCTTGTGCAGCATCCGTTAGGCATCGCGCCCGGGTTTGATCTAACACAACAAACACTAGTTGTACGCCTTATGCGTCTGGATCTGATTGGAACACTGATCTTCTCGATGGCCGGGTTATTGATCGCAGGATTACAAGCAAACCAACATTTTCTTTTACCTGCTCTTGGGCCGATCTTATATAATGTCGGTCAGATCTTTGGTGCTGTCGTCTTATCTCCTGAAGTTGCTTACCAGATAGGTTCATTCACATTACCAACCATGCAGCTCGGAGTTGATGGACTTGTTTATGGTGTGTTGATAGGATCAGCATTGTATTTCCTGATCCAAATTCCCGGTTTGATCATATATAAATTCCGTTGGACACCCGCGATCAATTTTCGAGATCCGGATGTTCATAAGATCTTGGTTATGCTCGGCCCGCGTGTCCTTAGCATGTTCCTTTACCAATTAACTTTCATTGCACGAGATAATCTCGCATCTCGACTATCACTGGGATCAGTATCGGCGCTTACTTACGGATGGATGATCCTTCAGGTTCCTGAAACATTAATTGGAACTGCGATCGGAACGGCTTTGCTTCCCACATTATCCGAACAGATCGCGAAAAAAGATTACCTAAAATTCAGGAACACAATTCAAAATGTTGGGCGCGTCCTTATTGCTCTAGCGATACCCTCAGCAGTCCTTTTATCCATGGCTTTAGAGCCTTTTCTTTCGTTTGCGTTTGGGTTTAATGCATCCGGCACTGAATTATTATTGGGAGTTACACGTGCATTTATGATTGGGTTATTAGGGCATGTTTATTTGGAATTAGGAGCGCGCATTTTCTTTTCGCAACAAAACGCAAAAATACCATTGATAGGTTCGGCGATCAATCTGGGCTTATATTTGATCACAGGCATTGTAATGACAGGTACCATTGGGGCTGTTGGGCTCGGTCTTGCAGATGCAATCGCATTCTGTGGGCAGGCATTATTCCTGATGCTTGTTTATAAAATCACACAGGTCAATAAACAAGATGGAGAAATTTTGAAAATACCGTTTTTGAATAAATACTTTCCAGTTCGGAAGATCTCGCTTACTTTTATTCGTACGACCATAGCAAGTGTGGTCGGGAGCATCGCAATATTCACGATAATCAATCAATTTTCTCTAAACATGAATTATCTTGTGGTTGGTACGATCGCTGTAATAATTGGCGCTTTAATAACAATCCCGTTCATCCTCCCAGAATTACGCTTACTGCTTAAGCTTTAACTGCAGTAAAAAAGGTATAATAACGCGCATGGTCAGCAAGAAATTAGAAGACACACAACCAATTAAAACCAATTCGCCTGTAGAATCTGGTGAAAAAAAATCACCTTCATTAAAACTAAGCGACACACAATCTATTCGTACCAAGCCCAAAAGATGGAAATTAATTCTTTTGGGAGTGCTAATGATTATGTTGTTTGCAATTGGTGGGGGCGGATTTGGATATCTCAACGGGATCCAACAACGAATTGCAAAGGAAAATGAGGAAGTAATTACCCAAGCGGCACTCCATTATCAATACGGCCTGCAGCAGATAGATGCCGGCAACTTTGAGTTAGCCCGTACTCAATTGGAATATGTCCTTCAGATCTACCCGGATTTTCCCGGCATCAAAGAAAAATACACTGAAGTTATGGTCAAACTGGGGATTTCTGCAGCTCCTGCTGATCAGATTATTCAACCCACACCAACAGTCGATACCCGCGGCGCAGAAGCGTTATTCAATCAAGTAACTCAGGAAATTCAGACCCAGCAGTGGGCGCAGGCCATACAAACCCTTGAGGCACTGCGAAACGAAGATTATACCTACCGCACTGTAGAAGTTGATGGGTTGTACTTCACTGCCCTTCGCTACCGTTCTGTTGAATATATAGTAAATGAGGGAAACCTTGAAGAAGGGCTCTATCTTCTGGCATTACTGGAAAAATATGCCCCTTTGGACCATGACGCGGTTAATTACGCAATTTGGGCCCGCCTTTACTTAACCGGAGCCAGTTTCTGGGATATTGATTGGGAACAAGTGGTTAATTATTTCAGCCAATTATCTGCTGCCTTCCCTTATATGCACGATGGAACAGGATGGACAGCCACTGACAGGTATTTAAAAGGTTCAGAATATTATGGAGATCTGTTAGCGAGCGAAGGAAAACCATGTGACGCGATCACGCATTATCAGAATATCCTCCATTATTCCGCGCTCGAACATATCCAGGACAAATATAATCAGTCCTATTTAAAGTGTTATCCACCAACAGCAGTTCCACAACCAACAGCTACGGATTCACCTGATCCAACTCCAACTGAAGAACCACCTACAGAACCCGCTCCTGAAGGTACACCATAAGGCGGTGGGGGTTAAACTTCTATTGGACAATTTCTAATCTACTTTATAATTACAGCGATCAGGTCGTGAATCAACGCACCAGTTATCCTGACCTTAACCAGCTCTTCTGGCTTAATGATTCCCTGAACCAATACAAGACCATCAATTTCAGGTGCATCACGATATGAACGTCCGATAGAAATTCCGTCACCATTTCCTTCAATAAGAACATCAAGTTCTTGGTCAAGGAAAGATTGGTTTTTCTTTAAGGAAATCTCTTCCTGTATTCGTGCAAGATCTTGGATGCGGTCATTTTTAACTTCCTCAGGAATATTATCTTCCGTCTGAAACGCAACTGTGTCAGGCTCATGATAATAAGGGAAGATTCCCACATGATCGAACTCAATTTCTTTAACAAAATCAACCAGTTCGCCATACTCCTTTTCCGTCTCACCAGGAAATCCAACGATAAACGTTGTCCGCAGTGCCAAGTTTGGCAGAGCTGATCGCATTTTTAGTAAAGTTTGCTTTACTGAAATCATGTTTGCCGGACGCCGCATTCGTTTTAATACATCAGGATGTGCATGCTGTAGTGGAATATCTAAATAGGGCAATATCTGTTCGCTTGCCTTCATTACTTCTATTAGTCTGTCTGAGATAGAGCCAGGAAATGTATACATGATCCGAATCCATGGGACATTGGGTACTGCATCTTGTAAAGAAGTTAAAAGGTGAGGAAGTCCATCGTCCAAACCGATATCACGCCCATAAGCTGTTGAATCCTGAGCGATCAGGATGATCTCTTTAATGCCTAACTGATCCAATTGTAGGGCATCATTGGTGATCTCTTTTACGGAGCGGCTGACCATAGGGCCTTTGATCAATGGGATCGCACAATATGTACAACCCCGATCACAGCCATCTGCTATTTTCAGATAGGCACTTTTCCCCTGGATAGCAAATCCGGGAATATTGTCTGGTCCGGGCAAAATGGATTCCGTTTCTGGAAAATAGAAATAAGGAGTGGTTGCATCTCTTTCCAATTGACGGAAAACCTTAACTATTTCCCCCCACCGCCGAGTACTTATGGCCGCATCCAAGCCACCAACCAATTCATCGAGATGTGTTTTCTCGCGTTCGCTCATACATCCAGCCGCAATTAAAAACTGGTCATTTCTTTTATTTTTCGAAAACTCCTGAAGAGTCTGGACCGACTCCTCCCTTGCGGGATGGATAAATCCGCACGTATTGACGACGATCACATCTGAATCTTCTGGGTGCAAGCATGCCTTATATCCAGAAGCAATTAGTATTTTCTCCATGGCATGCGAATCTACGGTGTTCTTTGCACACCCTAAAGATTCTATATAAAAGGAAGTGATCTTGTTTTTTGTTTCCATATGCAGCGCCCATTCTATCATCAACACATATTTTTAGTTACTTTCGCGATTTTTGCTGATAATTGTCATTTTCATTTATACAAATAACGGTTTAAGCTATAATTTCTTTTCAGGAGTCTATACACTATATGAGCAAAATTTGTGTTATCGGAACAGGATACGTTGGATTAGTAACCGGTGTGTGCTTCGCGGACCTGGGAAATGAAGTACATTGTCTGGATATTAATGAAAAACGGATCACGGAATTAAATAATGGCATTATGCCAATATATGAGCCGGGGTTGGAAGAAATCGTTGAACGCAATGTGAATGCAAAACGCATATTTTTCACAACTGATTACGAGGCTGCTCTCAGCCAGGCTGAATTTGCTTTTATTGCCGTCGGCACTCCTTCTGGGGTTGATGGAGAGGCAGATCTCCAATATGTCCGGGAAGCTGCTGAAAAAATTGCCGAAGTTGTTGACCACTCTATAATCATCGTCAATAAATCAACCGTTCCAGTGGGGACTGGCGATTGGGCAGCGGATATTATCAGAAAGAAACGCGGAAATGACGAACTGGAATTCTCAGTCGTATCGAATCCTGAGTTCCTGCGCGAAGGCAGCGCCATCAACGATTTTATGCAGCCGGATCGGGTTGTTTTGGGATCCTTTGACCACAGCGCGGCGGAAAAAGTCGCGAAGTTGTATCATTCATTACGTGCTCCTATTCTGATAACTGACCTGCGGACTGCGGAAATGATCAAGTATGCTTCAAACGCTTTCCTAGCGACAAAAATTTCCTTCATCAATGAAATTGCGAATATCTGTGATGAGCTGGGAGCCGATGTGCGCGAAGTTGCCGATGGAATGGGGTTGGATAAACGTATCGGCCGCTCTTTCCTGGACGCAGGATTGGGCTGGGGAGGCAGCTGTTTCCCCAAGGATGTTAAAGCACTTGCGCATATGGCTGTTTTGCACAACAGTCAACCTCAACTGCTGCAGGCAGTTATGGACATTAACCGAAATCAGAGACGGCGTATCGTATACAAGCTGCGCAACGTACTGGATGGTTCTTTTTCTGAAAAGAAAATTGGCGTGCTGGGCCTATCTTTCAAACCTAACACGGATGACATGCGTGAAGCGCCCGCCACTGAGATCATTTATTTATTATTAAATGAGAATGCTGCTGTTCAGGCTTATGATCCACAGGCAATGGAGAATGCAGCTGCGGAACTCCCTGAAATTACCTTATGCAAAGATCCGTATGATACCGCGAAAGGTGTTGATGCCCTCATCCTGGCAACTGAATGGAATGAATTCAAGCAGCTAGATTTCAATAGGATTTTCAAACTCATGCGTACACCTATTCTCGTTGATGGAAGGAATCAATGGGACAGCACTCGCCTGCGAGAGATCGGGTTCACCTACATCGGCATCGGTCAGGGCAATCACAATGGGAATGGTGGTCAATCCTAGCGACTCTCCGACATATCAAATAACATTTTGTATTTCTGATCAGTTTTTTAGCCTTTTCAATTTCTATAACACTTAATAATTTACTTCCAGCTAATAAGTAGTTTAATTTATTTTCGATCATATATGAGTCTACTGCAGAAAGGTTGGTACGCCATTTTCGTTAGGTGAAAGTGGGAGAAAGTTGGCAAAAAGGCATCAAATAACTGCAATTTGCTCATGAAAACACCTAAAAATGCCATCAAAATGGGAAAGAATTATTTGCG
>JAUSPC010000020.1 GCA_030655835.1 Pelolinea sp. | reverse complement strand
CCGCCGTTGTCGCTATCGTTCTCGGACCCTGGTGGGGTGCTTTGGTTGGTGCATTGACCAATATTATTGCTTCATTTATCAGCGGACCTATCGGTCTTCCATTTGCAGTGTGCAACGTTGTTGGCGCGCTCATCTGGGGCTACGGAGTTCGTAAATTTGGAATGGGCAAGAAATTCTGGACCTTCTTCGTCCTCAATATAATCGTCGCATTTGTTGTGTCTGCAACCGCAGTTCCGATCTATGTGTTCCTGTTCGGCGGCGCGACCGGCCACTTCTCTGACATGATGACCGCAGCTTTCCTGGCAATGGGCCAGAACCTGTTGGTTTCCGTCTTCTCATCCAATATTATCGTTTCCTTGGCTGATAAGATCATCGCCGGTTTTGTTGCCCTGGCAATCATCGAGGCACTTCCCGCCAACATGACCACAGGCATCGACCTGCCAAAATCCGAAGGTATGACAAAGATCTTATGGATCGTTGGCGGTATCGTCGTCGGCGTGGCAATTATGTTGTTCACTATGTATGGATTAGGAGGCTAAAATGGCTAAAGAAGTAAAAACCGTAGGCGTAAAAGAAGGTATTGGAGCAGGCGTAATTGGATTAGGTTTAATTTTCTTCTTCCTGCCCTCAACCGTTCAGAAGATCGCAGACCTCGATTTCATCGCCAGTGAAGCTTTTGCGATGCTGTCCGGATCTGTATTAGTTCTCTCTTTGTTCACAATTGCCGCAGGATTGGCAGTTATGTTCGCCAAAATGGACGAAGAATAGAAACTAACAATTCGTTAATATAAAATGGCGGGAGAATCACTTCTCCCGCCATTACCTAATTATGGATATAAAAATATGGCAAAGAAAAAACCAGTTATTGAATTTAGAAATCTTACGTTTTCTTATCAACTTCAGGAAATACCCGCACTTAAGAATATTAACCTGACCATCTATGAAGGTGAGTATGTGGCCATCCTCGGCTTGAATGGTGCTGGTAAAACAACACTGCAATTATGTATTAATGGGGTTATCCCCAATATGATCTTTGGTGATTTTGAAGGGGATGTCCTGGTCAACGGTCTTAACACTCAGGAATATCCCACCCGTGAAATGGCAAAGATCGTGGGAATGGTCTTTGACAATCCCGAATTCCAACTTACCCAGACCTCCGTCGCTGAAGAAGTCGCATTGGGTTTGGAGAATCTGGGAATTCCCACTGTAGAAATGCACCCGATCATCGAAGACGCACTCGAGACAGTCGGATTAGATGGGCTTCAAGAGCGCTCTCCATTCGCGCTTTCCGGCGGACAGCAGCAGCGCCTGGCTATTGCTTCTGCGTTGGCAATGAAACCACAAATTTTTGTGATGGACGAACCCACCTCCAATATCGATCCGATCGGCAAGGAGGAAGTGATCGCTGTCGCCGCAAAACTTAATAAAGAAAAACATATGACCGTTATCTTAGCTGAACACGAAGTGGAAGTGATCGCTCAATTCGCTGACCACGTGATCGTCATCCATGAGGGCGAGATCATCCTGGACGGCACCCCGCACGAGGTATTCGCGCAGGTTGAAAAACTAGAAAAGATCGGTCTGCGGGTACCTCAGGTAACCGAATTTGCTTACAGGCTTGAAAAAGAATACGGCGTGAAGGTTAAAGAATATCCGATTAAGATTGATGAAGCCGAGCAGTTCGCTGCCGATACATTCAAGAAATAATAAGATAAAAGGAATCAGCCTATGAGTGAAGCACTTATCGTATGCGAGAATTTGACCCATATTTACGACGGTGAAGTTGTCGCAGTACAAGATATAAATCTGACTATCCAGAAAGGTGAATTGATCGGCGTGATCGGGCAGAATGGCTCGGGCAAAACCACACTGGTCAAGCATTTTAATGGACTGCTCAAACCCACCAAAGGGAAAGTATTTGTTAATGGCAATGATACGGCAGGTATGCGTATACAAGAGCTTGCCAAGAGTGTTGGGTATGTTTTTCAAAACCCAAACCATCAGTTGTTCGCGAAAACCGTTCGAGAAGAACTCGAATTTGGACCAACCAACCTTGGGGTACCAGAGGATGAAGTAAAAGAACGCGTTAATAAAGCGTTCAAGTTCTTCAACCTGGAGAAATACCGCGAAAGCCATCCCTACCGGATCAGCTTCCCCTTGCGCAAACTAGTCGGTATGGCATCGATCTACACCATGCGGCCGGATGTGTTCATTTTAGATGAACCCACCACCGGTCAGGACCATATCACCACACGCATCGTTTACCAATTAATTGAACGTCTGCGGAATGAAGGAGCCACGGTAATCTGCGTGGCACACGACATGATCCTGCTCGCTGAAGTTGTTGAGCGGATGATCGTGATGCGTGATTCACAAATAATTGCAGACACAGATCCCAGAACCGTATTCTCGGATAAGGATCTGATGGCATCCACCCACCTCACACCGCCGCAGATCACCGAGCTTTCCTATCGAATGCGGGACAATAAGCAGATCAAGAATTTAGCATTAAGCATTAACGGACTGCTTGAAGAAACCAGCAAGAATTTCAATCTGAAAAGGAGCAAATAATTATGAGAGGCGCAGTTATTCCTATCACAATGGTCCCGGGGGACTCACCTCTTCATAAGATCGCTCCCCTTCCAAAACTTGCCTGGTCGTTCGGCGTTCTAATCATTGCATTCATGACTCGCAACCCGGCCATCCTGGGTACGATAATCTTAGCAGGACTTCTTTTAACCACGATCGCACAGATCTGGAAGCCAATGCTAAGAGTAATGATCGTTTTATTCCCGGTCTTTGTTATTTCGATTTTCCTGCAAAGCATTGCCCCGGCATTCCCAAAACCATGGAATCCGATTGTCGGTTTTGGCCCCTTTACCATTTACCAGGAAGGTATTTACAGCGGTATCACCATGTTTGGGCGCGCATTTGGCATGACCCTGTTCGCAATGGTTACAATTATGACCACCCACCCAAGCGATTTGTTCGCATCGCTCGAAAAAATTGGTATGCCGTATGTTTTGAATTTCATTCTAACTGTCACACTGCAGCTCATTCCGATCCTGCAGCGCGAGTTCGGCACAGTACTAAGCGCACAAAAATCACGCGGGATGAAAGGCACCGGCTTCGGCGCAGTGCTGCCCAGTATGGTACCGGTTTTTGTAGGCGCAATCGAACGTGTGCAGCAGCTTTCCATTTCACTCGAATCTAGAGCTTTTGGATCAACCGGCAATAAAACGAGCTACCGCAACGTCGTTATGCGACCATCGGATTACATAATCCTTGTTAGCGGGCTGCTTGCAACCTTCGCAACCGGCTACTGGATCCTGGTTGATAAGTCATTGGATTGGAGCAGGTCAATGACATTTTCACCCACCCTGTCAATCTCACTGGTTGTCTCGGCTGGGCTCATATTCACTTCTTTTGTCACTATCGCTATATTTAAAATTATTAAAACATAATATTTGGGAGGTAAAAATGGGAAAAATTGAATTTCCTGATGTTAAATATCATATTCAAATGAAAAAAGGGGATGTTGGACGGTATGTTTTCCTTCCCGGCGATCCCGGCAGAACTGATCATATTGCGAAATTATTCGATAATCCCAAATTAATGGCAGATAACCGCGAATACCGTACATTTACAGGCACAATATTAGGCGAGAAGGTTTCTGTCACATCCACCGGCATTGGCGGACCATCTACAGCGATTGCTGTTGAAGAATTGATCGCCATTGGCGCGGACACATTTATCCGTGTTGGCACCTCCGGCGGAATGCAGCCCGAGCAAGTTCCCGGAGAATTGGCTATCACATTGGCGGCTATTCGAGACGAAGGCACGACCATGCACTATCTGCCGGCTGAATTTCCGGCTATTGCTGACATCACCGTAACTTTGGCGCTCAAACAAGCCGCTATGAATCTGAACGTACCTTATCGTATCGGTATAACCCAATCCAAAGATTCATTCTATGGCCAGCACGAACCAACACGCATGCCGATCGCTGATCGACTGCTTCAGCGCTGGAAAGCATGGAAAATGGGTGGCGCAATCAGTTCAGAAATGGAGGCATCGACACTATTCATTCTCGGCAGCATTTATCGCAAGCGCACCGGCGGGATCATGCTTGTCGCTGCCAATCAGGAAAGCAATGACCCCAACGTGGGTGTTGTTGAAGAATTGGACGATCTCCTGGCCGTATCCATTGAAGCTGTCAAGATCCTGATCGATCAAGATAAAAAAGAGAAATAAAGGACACTGCAATGGCTGTTAGAAAAACGAAACAAGGTGCCCAGCACCATATTCACCTAGCAGAGGGCGATGTTGGCCGCTATGTGCTGCTGCCCGGCGACCCGGGTAGATGCGAAAAAATCGCTGCATATTTTGATGAACCAAAATTCACCGCTCAAAATCGCGAATATGTCACATATACTGGGAAGCTGCTTGGCCAGAAAGTCTCCGTCACATCGACCGGAATTGGATGCCCGTCCACAGCGATCGCAGTTGAAGAGTTGATCGCGATCGGCGCAGATACATTCATACGAGTTGGAACATCCGGTGGTATCCAGCCCGGAACCAAAGTAGGTGAGGTAGCGATCGTAACTGGTGCAATTAGAGATGAAGGGACTACCCTGCATTACATGCCAGTGGAGTTTCCCGCAGTTGCTGATCTGGATGTGGTTTTGGCGCTCAAAGAAGGCGCAATCCGAGCTGGTATTCCGTACCGCTTAGGGATCACCCAATCGAAAGATTCTTTCTATGGCGAGATTGAACCAGAAAGAATGCCTATGGCAGACCATCTGAAGAATCGTTGGAAAGCGTGGGTTGATGGCGGAGCGGTATGTTCTGAAATGGAAGCATCGGCGCTGTTCATTATTTCGAGCATTCACCGCAAGCGAGCCAGCGGCGTTATGTTAATGGCCGGGAGTGCAGATACCCAACCCAAAACCGACGCGGAAATCGAAGAGTTCAGTAAATTATTTGATATTAACCGCGCGATCTCAACCGCAATTGAAGGGCTAAAAGTATTAATTGAGAATGATCTAAGGTAAAATTTGGATTAATTTAAAGGTCAAAGATGACGCTTTGAAAGCGTCATCTTTATTTTTGAAAAGGAATTATTTATATGGCAACGCAGGATTTAGAGTTGATCGCAAAGAAATTTCCTGAATATATGCAAAGGGTTGAGAAAAATTACAAACGTAATTTTATTTTGCTTGCATTTGACACAGCTTTTTTCACATTTTCCACATCACTGCTTTCGCAGGATACTGTTCTGCCTGCATTCCTAAGTAATTTAACGGATAACCTTGTTCTTATTGGCCTAATCCCGGCAATTTTCAATTTAGGCTACTTCCTCCCGCAAATTATCAGCGCCTTTATCACTCAGAACACACCTAAGCGTAAAGGATATATTCTCTTCATCGCCATCGCAGAACGAGTTGGTATCCTTTTTATAGCTATATCTGCCCAAATGTCTGGAGTTTTACCCGATAAATTCGTGATCCCATTTTTCTTAATCTCGTTTGCAGTGTATGCATCTACGTTTGGTCTGATCATGCCAGCATATTCCGACTTCATCAGTAAAGCGATCTATAAAAAACGTGGGCTTTATTTTGGTGTGAATCAAGTGTTAGGAGGCATGATCGGGTTCTTCGCTTCGATCGTGACAGCCCGTATTTTAGAGACGAGTAACTTCCCATTCAATTTTCGGTTGCTTTTCTGGATAAGTTTTTCCGCTTCATTTATTTCACCAATATTGATCGCAAACTTTAAGGAAACAGAATTCCCGATCCAACCGTCAAAAAAGAACGTGCGTGCGTTCACAAAGCACATCATCCAAGTGATCCGCGGGAATGCCAATTTGAGGAATTATATATTTACGCGGCAGTTGATCGGTCTGGCTGCAATGGGGTTTTCATTTTACGCGATCTATACGATAAAATCTTACGATCTACCGCTTAGCACACTTGGCATCTATACGATGATCATCATTATCTCCCAGAGTTTGAGCGGGGTTTTGTGGGGGTATATTGGCGACAAATTTGGTTATAAGAAGGTTATGGTGTTAAGTACAGTTTTTTTGCTATTGCAGGGTATTATCGCCCTCACCATCCACCACCCATCAGGAATGCTTGCTATTTCCATAACGATCGGAAGTGTCTATTCCGCAATGTATATCTGCCACCCTAACCTGATCTTTGAGATCGCGCCACCGGAAGAAACCAGTTTGTTCATCGGATTATCCAACTCACTCATCGCCCCGATCATTGGCACCGCCCCTATCCTAGCAGGCGCGATCGTCGATAATCTCGGCTACACGCAATTATTTATAACTATCAGCGTTGCTGCTATCGCCGCATTCGTTCTGGCCGTATTCGTTTTTGTCGAACCAAGAAAATTTGAATTAGATCCAGCTCAGAAATAAATGATCTATTCCACGGACCGGTCAGCTACGTACAAAGCAAGGATATTCTCTACCGGAGTGTCCGCCTGGGTATAGTGGGCAGTTGTGCAAACATATCCGCCCCTGTTCCTAAAATTTGACACCTCTCCCTGACCTTATGCTCCACATTAGTGGTAATACCAAACGGCATCGTTTGCTGGATGTCGATCCCACCGTGAAATGCCGCACGCCCGCCAAAGGTATGCTTGATATCCTGCATATCCATTTTCGCAGCGCACGGCTTCAGCGGATTCAACATATCGATCCGCATCTCATCTATTATGGGATCAATGAGGTCATACACTGCACCGCAGGGATGGTAGAGTATCTTTACATCATATTTCTTGATCTCGCTATTCAATTTCTGGTGTAATGGAAAGATGTGCCTTCGCCATATTTTTTTCGACATGATGAGACCATTCTGGATCGCCACATCATCATAGGTATAGGCCATATCCACCAAACCGTTGGCATGCTTCATCATCTGCTTGAAATTATCGATAAGAATATTGGTCACGCAGTCCATGATTGTGAGAGGGATCTCCGGTTTCTGGATCAGATCGACAAGAAATTTATCCATCCTATATAAGCCCCAGGCCGTCTCAAAAATATCCCCCCGATATCGTAGCGGATATGATAGCGGGCTTCCTGATTGACTTCGCTAATGATGTGCGGAAGCGTTGTCCAATCCCAATACAAACCATCTGGCCACCTGGAATAGGTTTCTCCTTGAGCGAGTGTATCCATTTTTGCTAATGGAAAACTGGCATATTCATCATATGTTGAAAACTTATTCACCACCTTCATCCGGTGAGAACCAAATACACCATAATAAGTACCATCCGGAAGTTCTTTCCGGTCAGGTTCAATGTACTGTGGGGTAACAATCCAACAGTCAATCCCGAGCAGGCGTAAAAGCTGTTCCTCGTTTTCCAAAGACAATTCGTTTAATAACTTCGCAATTGTCTCCTCGACAGGCCAAAAATCAATGGGAGTGCGGTCAGGTTGTTGGTGAGAGATCGCCGAATCAACTCTTTCATAAGGAGATTGGGCGATTTTTCAGGATGTTGAAATTTTAAATTTAGGGTATCTACTTATTTTTGATACTCAGTCACTTTTTTCCTTTTTATCGCGGTTTAATATCATCGTCAATAAAATTCCAGTAATTATCCCTTAAGCGGATAATATCCAAACTCCTCAACAGCATCTACCATCGCGAGAATATTTTCCGGCGGTACTTCGTTCATGATTGTATGTACTGATGCGACCATATACCCTCCATCTTTACCCAGTATATTGATCACGCGCTTCATTTCCTGACGCACTTCTTCCGGAGTACCATCAGGCAGAACGTGTTGCGTATCAACCGCGCCGCAAAAAACCAAATTATTTCCATAACGCGCCTTCAACTCAACAAGATCCGCCATTTTCCCGGCAGATGTCTGGATCGGATTTAGAATATCAACCCCGATTTCAATAAAATCATCTATCAGGTTGAACACATCACCATCCGTGTGAAAGAATATTTTCGCTTTAGTAAATTTCTTTATATGCTCGATCAGTTCCGCATGGATCGGTTTCAATAGTGTGCGGTACATTTTCGGAGAGATCATCAACCGATCTTGCGTACCCAGATCATCCCCTATCTTGATAATATCAATGTTCTCCCCTATCTCGTTCAGGAAATTCTCCATGAGCTGTTTGCAGAGCATGAGATTCTTCCTCAATAGCGCTTCAGCAAAGTCTGGATACATCGCCATATTTAGAAGGAATTTATCCATTCCCTGCAAACCAAACGCGCGTTCGAACGGGAACATTAACCAGGGAGTTGCCATAATGGCAAATTCATTTTCCTCGGCCAATTCCGCTGCTTCTGCTTTAACGTGCGCTATACGGGATGGATCATTCATGTCCGGCCAATTTGGGTAATTTTCCAATTCTTCCACTGTGTCCGCCTCTGCGAGCGGATGATAACCGGGGAACCAAACACCTGGCTCGATCTCTATCTGACCAGTTCCCCAATCATCAATGCAGGGAGCGTGTGGTCTACGGTTCTTGTTTTTCTCATACACAATTTTAGGAAATCTATCCAGGACGCCACGAACATCACCTCCAAGCCTATGCATGGTCTCTTCGTCAAGCTTTGCAGATCCCAGCTCCGGCCAATCATATAAATAAGCATCCGGTGCCGAGATGTTCAATAATTTCTTCAGCCCCTTATAGGGAGTCATTTTAATACCGGTTGCATTACTGACACCTAAAACGATCGGAACTCTATCTGGGACCTTATGATCCAGGACAGATAACACTCTTTCGCGGGAAGTCATTGGCATTGGTTGGTCTCCTTTTCTGAATCAATTATAATTAGATTTTGTTTGCCTTAAAATATTATTATCAAAAAACGGTTGATAAATTGAAAGATCTTGGATCTATACATCGGTCAATTTAAGTATTTGGTACAGTTGGGACCAGAATTAAAGAGTAACATTTGGCTGAAGAATGCTGTTTTCAGAATAAAATTAATTTAGAATGGGAATTAGCGCCGGGCGCGCGTTTCTGCCACCGAGGTAGCGTTAAGCGTTATTGGTGGAACACCCGGAAGCATCCAGGTCATTACCGCGGTACCCTGACAATGAACAACCGTTCCATCGGTAATTGATAACCCGGCTAGTGTTGGAGTATACTGGTTGATATCCGAGTTCGCAACCGATGCGTTAAATTCAGCCTGTGCATTTGCAGCCGCCGCTGAGGGGACCACAATTAATTCACCTGTCTCACCGCAAGATAACCGTGTGTATTCTAGAATCCCCAAAAGTTTGACAATCTCACCATATCCTAGATTATCACTCTCATGCATAACTGAAATCGCTTCTTCTGGAGAAGTTGTGGTTTCAGGAGTATCCTCCGGTTCAGTTTCCCCAGCTACTGGTTCTTCAGGAGATATAGCTCCTTCTTCCGAATTCTCATTTGATGTGTCCGGTAAAAATGGATCAATCTCAACAAGCACTTCCTCTACAAGTGGATTGAATAAGCCTTTGAAAAAACTTGCTAAGAGTTGAACAATGGGATGATCAAGAAACTTCACCGGTTCATCAACTGGTTGCGATACCTCAACCGGGTCCGTCTCTCCTTGCGCGAATACTGGCATGGTTAGAACCAGGACCATAATCATCGCAACAATAATACTTTTCCAAAATTTTTTATTTTTAAACATCGTGCACCTCCGATTTTTATTTTTTCTAATTAATAGGGAGGGTTAAAAACAATAACCCGGCAGCCTGGCTGTCATAACAGGAAAATCCTGTTTTAGATCCATGGCTTTGCGTCCCTGCTTTTCAACAGGTTTGCTCTTATCGAGTATTACTATTACCTATAGTGGACACTTCTTAATGAATTTGTCAAGGATAAACTGTACGGTGTCCAGGAGATACTATACACTTTGGGTATCAAAAATACATCCGGTTAATATTGTCGCTTAGTGGAAGACAATTAAGCACCGAGAAAGTAGGCCAAAGTGAATCCTGGACACCATATAGAT
>JAUSPC010000017.1 GCA_030655835.1 Pelolinea sp. | reverse complement strand
TACCTCCCAATGCATCCGCCACCGCTTGTGCTGGGATAAGCGGTGTGTTTCCTTCACATAATGTAATTGCTTTTACATCAGCAGGCAGATCAAGCAGGTCTTTATATCGATGAATTATTCCTTGATAGAGCATATTTCCTTCTTTAAATTGGTTTATGAATTTTCGAGTATCGAATCGTAAATCATATTTTTTGCAATACCGCCTTCACGTAAAATTTTTATTGGCGATTGGGTACAATCAACAACCGTGGATGGGATTCCCCCTTCACAAGTTCCTCCATCTATGAGCAAATCAACCTTTCCACTGAGCGCATCCAGGACTTCATGCGCAGTGGCTAAACTCGGTTCTCCAGACATGTTGGCGGATGTGACTGCCAAAGGGCCGCATAGATCCATCAACTGCCGCAGCCAATTATGGTTTGGCATTCGAACACCCACTGTTGGGAAAGTAGTTAATTCTTGCGGAAGGTTATGGTGTTTGTTTACAACCAATGTCAACGCACCAGGCCAAAAATTGTGAGCAAGAATATGTGCGGATTCTGGAAGATCTTTCGAAATATTTGAGATTTGATCCAGTGCCCCTATTAGTACTGGGATGGCTTTTAATAGATCACGTTCTTTGATCGAATATAAAAGCTGTATGCTGTTTGGATCACTGACCAGACATGCGATCCCGTAGACCGTATCCGTAGGTACTGCTATTACTCCTCCTGATTGGAGAATTGATTTTGCTTTTGATATTGACTGATCGTTTGATTGCTTGAATACGATTGTTTCCATATCTTATTCCATGAAATTAATTATAGCCACACGCGGGAGCCCTGCAAGGTCATCTAATATCATGCAAGTAGCATTGGGAAATAAACTTCTACAAAGATCCAATGTTCTTTGTTTCTGCGTATGTTCAATTTCGAGAAATACTGTTCCATCTGGTTGAATCTTGTCTTTTAAATCCTTTAGTAGGTGAGTGATAAATGTAAAACCGTCAACCCCACCATCGAGAGCTAAGCGCGGCTCATATTTAAGGATAGGGGGGTCTTTTAATGTGTTTGAGGGAATATAGGGTAAATTTGCGCAAATAAGATTAAAGTTATTTACAATTCCATCTAAAAGATAAGTCTGGATCAGGTAAACGCGGTTGTCAACATGATGATTTTGAATGTTCCGCTTTGCGACCTGAAGCGTTTCATAACTTGCATCTGTTGCGATGACCACCGATTTTGGAAGTGCTCTGGCAAGTGAGGTGGCGATACAACCTGACCCTGTGCCCACATCGGCTATCAGGATATGGTCATGAAGTGAATGGGCTTTTTTGATCGCTTCTTCAACCAGTAATTCCGTTTCTGGCCGTGGGATGAGAACGTCCGGACACACAAGAAATTCGAGTCCATAGAAAGACTGTTTGCCAATGATATAAGCGAGAGGCTCAGCAGATAAAAGACGAGAAAGAAATGAATTGAGAGATGCTTCTTCTTTGGGGTCAAGAAGATACTCTGGATGAGCCAGGATCCAGGATTGTGGTTTATCTAAAGTCGTTTTTAATAATGCATATAGGGAAGATGAATGTTCTTCTTCAATTGATGAGATCTCTTTTAGCCCATTATCGAGCCAAGTGCCCAAACTGATCGTGCTAATCCTCCATCTCAATCGCGTTTAAGCGGTCAGCTTCTTCTCTCAGAGATAATTCATCGATAAACTGATCCAGATCACCTTCCAAAACTACTTGTAAATTGTGAGAGGAAATATTGATGCGATGATCGGTCACGCGGGATTGAGGGTAATTATAGGTGCGTATTTTTTCAGAGCGCTCCCCTGTGCCTACCTGTGCGCGCCGTTTTGCTCCTTCTTCTGCCTGGCGTTTTTGTTCTTCGATCTCGTAAAGTTTCGCGCGCATAATGCTCATGGCTCGTAGTTTGTTTTGCAGTTGTGATCTTTCATCCTGGCAGGCAACAACTATCCCTGTTGGAATGTGGGTTAATCGGATTGCGGTTGAGTTTTTCTGAACATTTTGACCGCCTGCGCCTGCTGATTTATAAACGTCAATTTTTAGGTCGGAGTCTGGAATCTGAATATCAACATCTTCCACTTCAGCTAAAACTGCAACGGTAATAGTTGATGTATGAATACGCCCTGAAGACTCAGTAGTGGGGATACGCTGCACCCGATGAACCCCGGATTCATATTTAAAGCGGGAATACGCGCCTCGTCCTTTGATCATAAAGATGATCTCTTTGAATCCACCAATACCGGTTTCATTCTGTGAAATGACCTCAAGTGTCCAATTATGGTTATCTGCATAGCGAGAATACATGCGGAAAAGATCGGCTGCGAAAAGGCCGGCTTCATCACCGCCAGTTCCAGCGCGTATCTCAATAATAACGTTCTTTTTATCCCGGGGGTCTTTCGGAACAAGAAGTGTCTTTAGCTCGTCTTCCAATTTTTCGGCATGCGGGATCAATTTTTCTAAATCTTCTTTGGCTAATTCGGTTAGCTCATCATCAGACGCATTAATGATTTCCTGAGATACTTCAATATTATTGATTGTTTGGCGATATTCACGAGATAACTTGACAACTTCTTCCAGATCGGATTTCTCTTTAGATAGTTCAGCTACCTTTTGATAATCCTCTAAATTTTCTTGAATAAGTCTAACCAATTCTTGATACCGTGCCTCAAGGGCATCCAAACTGTCTAATAACATTAACTGCGATCCTTTTATATATTTTTTATTATGGAGATGATTATACCAGTCTGATTTTTACTTGGTTTTTATAAAGCAACAATGACTTGGATTCAACTCACAAGTGCAACAAAGCTGGTAGGAAAAAGGTAAGCCGATGTAAAATAAGGCTTTTCAGAACTATCTGAGTCAAAGGAGCACTTATGAATTACAAACGGCTTACCCTCGTACAAAGATACCAGATATATGCACTTTTGAAAACAGGACAAAACCAGGTGACGGTTGCAAAAGTTCTTA
>JAUSPC010000016.1 GCA_030655835.1 Pelolinea sp. | reverse complement strand
GAACACCTGCAGCGACGACTCCATTTGAACAGCGGGACAACAATCCATTCACTAAGCGCTGCATTGCCTGTTGATTTGTTGAATAATCCATTTGGTCGGTCCAAGTTTCGCCTGTACTCCATTGAGGGCGAAAAACATATGGATTAGTCAATGGTTGGTATAACCTTTCCCACCACCCGAGACTTCCAATATCTAGCCAAAACTGATAAGCTGCGGGACGATTCTCCATTAGAAACGTATGAGCGGGTGCGATTAGAACCGCGTTCTCATCATTTGAAGTTGTCATAAATGATGATGGGATCAGACCTAATTCGATATTGTGAAGATATTCTTTCCCGATTTGATTGGGATCAGT
The DNA here is from genome assembly GCA_030655835.1 of Pelolinea sp. Lineage (GTDB taxonomy): Bacteria > Chloroflexota > Anaerolineae > Anaerolineales > Anaerolineaceae > Pelolinea. The sequence goes on along the minus strand of JAUSPC010000016.1, from coordinate 22,281 downwards.
ATTAAAGACCTCCTGGGTGAAAATGCGAAATGATCTAATAGATTGAATTAATTTGGAGATCAAGTTTGCTGCGTCATAATCATTGTGAAAATTAAATCCTGATTGAGATAGAACCTGCCCATATACATTTTGGTAGAAAATATCCAATGGTATTGGCCCTTTTTCTATATATTCAATAAGCCATTTGCGAAGAATTTCTATCTTCTCGCCGATTTGGAAAGTAATTCTTTCTTGCAGGCGAATTTCATTGATCATGTCAAAAGAATTAATTGGACAATCATCATCTTCAGATGAGAAAAGATGCTTTGCAATTAGATCCGCTCGCACGATATCTAAATCTGGAATAACTTGCATAATGAAATTCCTGAATTCAAAAAACGAAACCTTCATATTCCAATCTGGATGGGATAATTTTGCAAAAGCGATCATGGCTTTTGCTTCAGGGGTATCCATATACATTCTAGAAGGGCGAGAGGAATGGGTTGGGATTTGCATTGACTTAAGTTTTTCCGTCAAGCTAAATTTCAATGAATCAGATAGATAGGGGGATAGGATCACAATATCATTAGGTTGAGCGCCGTCGTCTAATAATTGTTTGACTTTAGAACAAGTCTCTGAGATCATCTCTGGGTAGAACCGGTATAGAGATAATTCTGAATTGGATGGGATTTGGTATTTTATGGAATTGTTTTTCTTTCTTGCGATACAAACATCTAAGCCAAGTCGAAAATCCTTCAATTCTTGAGGGGAAATAAATTCCTTTGAAAATTGATGACGGATTTCACATTCCCCAATTAAATTTCTTGCGCCAACCGGGTCTGCTCCCAAGAAAGACCTGAATCCACCACCCTCATCGTAGATCAATAATGAGGATTGAAATAACTTTATTAGATCTTTAATTAGAACGTGCGCGAATGGCGTATCCTCCTCAATGTTATCGGCGATTAGGGTACTAAATCGTGCTTGTAAATAATTTTTACAGTAATCCAATGGCCAAACGTGATCACGGAAAAGCGAGATATTCAAAGAAAAATCGATTAGATTATGATCTAAGCAATACTCGCGGAATTTGATCGCGCATTCTTGCGCCTGGTCGAAAGCCATGTGCAAAGCACTGATGTCGTTAGAGGTAGATTTTAACCGGTACGCTATTTCGTTGATCGGAATTCCTGCCAGAGAGGTTTTATTGAGGTTGTCCAGGATTTGGCTGAACAATCTGTTTCGATCAATTGTCACGGATTGAAAATACCCATTATCCAACAAGGGATCTACAATTTTTGATAAACAATATTGGGCGGATTCCAATGAAAGAAAAGTGGGGGATTTCCCCGGAGATCGAAAACCCATTTCGCTTGAAACCAATGGCCAAAACTTCCTGATCATTTCGCGAGATAACCCATTAATGGTGGTTATGGTCGGAAGACTTCCTTGAAAGTGAGAATTTTGAATAAAAGAATTTCTATAGGGATCTGCCAGGCTTTGTTGTGGTGAGATGATCAGAATTTTGAATCCTGGTGTTATTTTAAGAATATTATTTATCCTGCTAAGGGCTGCAGTTGTTTTCCCTGATCCAGATGGTCCAGAAAGAAAAATCGAACTTTCTATTGGAGAATTGATTAGCGATAATTGTTCCTGATTAAAAGAAAAATTTTCCATTTCAAATATTATTGGGATAGGAACGTGTTTAGGTCACGTGCCCATTTTGGTTGTCTTTGCAAATGAATGTTTTGTAAAAGGGGGATCCGCCATACCATCGCGAACAGGAAAACCGATATTAAGATAATCGGATCAATAATATCCCCTTTAGAAGCCAAAGAAATATGGATCATGATCAATGATGCCAAAACGTAAACCAATCTGTGAATTCGCGCCCACCATTTTCCTAATGATTTCTTAATAGATTGGATTGATGTGATTGCAAGGGCACCAAGAAGGATCAATGCACCGAATCCAATTTGAAGAAAAGGTTTTTGTTTGATCTCGGGCAGTATCCAGGCAAAATTTAGTTGATAATCAAGAACTGAAAATATTAAAAAATGGAAAAGAGAATAATAAAAAGCGAATAATCCAGTAGTTTTTCTGATTTGAATGAACATACTCATATTAAGAATATTGAACAATGGTGTGCAAAATAGCGAAATTAGAAGTAAATATACTGCTGTTCGACCGGTCAGAATTGTCATCGCTTGGATCGGGTTCGCTGAAAGATTTCCCTGGGTGAGCCGCAAAATCAGGGCGGCTGCAGGCAGGGCGGAAATCGTGTTGGTGATGATCTGGATCCTGGTGATTTTCATTTAATAATAAACTGCCAGATCCATTCCATTATATAAATCGGCTGCATCTTCTTCATATCCGTTATATAGTTCGGTGTTGATCCTGCCCGCAGCTCCAATCCGGCGTTCAGTGGCCTGAGACCAGCGCGGATGATCTACAAAGGGATTAACATTAGCGAAGAACCCATATTCATTTGGACCGGTAGCCATCCATAAGGACGTTGGCATTTCAGAAACAAGATCATTTTTTACAATACTTTTAATGGATTTAAACCCATATTTCCATGGGACGACCAATCGGAGCGGAGCGCCATTCTGGGGGGTTAGGTCTTTGCCATATAGGCCTGTAGCTAATAGAGTGAGATCATGCATCGCCTCATCCAATCGAAGTCCTTCAACATATGGCCAGGGATAAGAAGGGTTGCTTTGTCCGGGCATTTGTTCAGGCCTAAAAACGGTTTCAAAGCGAACATATTTTGCATCGGATGTGGGTTCAACTATTTCAAGGAGCTTCTTCAATGGAAATCCAATCCAGGGAATGACCATTGACCATGCTTCTACACACCGCATTCGATATACTCGTTCTTCCTGTTTAAATAGGTTTCTTATCTCGTCAATCCCAAATTCTCGTGGATTGTTTACAAATCCACCGACTTTCACAGACCATGGAGAGGTGATAAACCCTTGCGCCAAATATGTCGGCCGACTTTTATCTGCAGAAAATTCATGATAATTCGTGTAGTTGAGAATATCTTCATAGGTTGTCGCGGGTGGTCCATTTTCGTCAGAGAAACTGCCCATAAGTTCGTCAGGAATAGTTGCAGGTGTATCTCCTTGTGAAGTGGAATTTTTATTGTTTGAACATGAAGATATGAGGAGAGAGGCCGCGGTAGTTTGTAATGCATTTTTCATAAACCGACGCCTGGAAATATAGATTTCTTCAGAGGTTATTTCTGAGAGTGAGATTTTATTGCTCAAAGTATTATCCTTAATTTGATCTTTAATCTAACACCCAATAACTTATTTCGTCCATGCTAACCGAGAACCCCGGGGTTTGGCGGGCATTAATGAAAAGTCCAAAATGTCCTGTATTAGCTAATGCGGAATCATTTAACTCTTCGATCAGGAAATCATTAACATATAAACGGATGATCGGTCCTTTGACCCAAACGCCCAAAGTGTTTGTTTGCTCTGCGCCCGTGTTTATTCTTTCACTTGAAGACATACCTAGGAGCATAGTTGCTCCGCTATTTGACCATCGCCTTACATCATAATGACCATCGCATGTGACATGAAAATAATATGCAACCCCGCTTTCGTAATCCGGAGCCCTAAATACCAAGCCGTATTGATCGTCGCTCGTACACTTTCCGACATCAAACGCGGCTTCTAAGTATGCATCTTGAAAAGTGAGATATGTTAACCACCAATTTGTGCCTTTCCCTGTTACAGCAGCAGAAGCTGTTAATTTCCCATTATTCACCGATAAGGTTGTGGTATCAATAACGATATCCCCGGATTCAAGGCTCCAATATTTTCCGGTTGAAAGATCATCTGACCAGGTTGGTGCCCCGAGGTCCTTTTTGGGATCATCTAAAGGCGTGGGTGTATTTGTGGCTGATTTTGTGGGTTCACTTTTCTCTTCATCAATAGGCTTCTGAGTTGGTTCCTGATTAATTTCTTGATCGAGTGCAGTAGCTGTGAGCGCAAGAGCTACATGTGTAGCAGTTCTCTCATCAAATGAATTCGAGGGAGAAGAAATAGAGCATGCTAATACGATCAAAAAAAATAGTGGAAGTATAAAAATCTTCTTCATGTTATTCCTTATAATTTGACCTTTGGTTTATTATATAAGATAAAATGCACAGGTAGATATTATGTGGTCATGTATAATGCGGATGAGATGGAAATTAATCCCTCAAAAAGCCTGGTGTTAGCAGTTGATTGGGGAACCAAGCGATTAGGATTGGCAATCAGTGATCCAACACGTACACTTGCCCGACCATTATGTGTGGTCGAGCATATTTCCCGGTCAGAAGATGCGAGCAGAATTTTAGCGATCGTTGAAGAGAATAATGTGGGGTTAATAGTGATTGGCATAAATTATGATGATCAACCTGAACCAACTTATTCAGGTCGGAGTGCGATGCGATTACTGAAAGAAATTCAAGGCATGACTTCAATCGGGCTAATCACATGGAATGAAACGGGCTCTACGCGAGCAGCGATCGCTTCACGCTTGGAATTGGGTGTTGTGAGAAAAAAGCGGAAGGGTCACCATGATGCTTTAGCTGCCGCTTTTATTTTGCAGGATTTTCTCGATATTGGATTAATAAATTATGAGAATAAAAAACCATAAAATAGTTTTAGCGATCTTATTGATCCTAACCATCATCACATTTTTTGTGAGTTTGTTTGTATTGATTTCTTGGATCCCATCCGCTGCCGAACAGCTTTATGGCGAACCTGATCAAACCATCGATCGCTCACAGCGAATTCTTCTAAGTACTCAATTGTTGGTTAACAGGAAACAACTGTTTTCTCCGATTAAATTGGATAATGATCCACAAACCTTTCTAATAGAAAGCGGAGAATCCGCATGGTCCGTTGCAAATCGACTTGAAGAATTAAAGATAATCCCAGATGCACGATCATTGGTTAATTACTGGTTGTATAAAGGTCAGGATAGATTGGTTCAATCGGGAGTGTACTTGATCCAATCAAATTCAACACCTTATTCAATTGCGAAAAAGGTTGTCAATAATACCCCGGAAAAAATTCAATTTGCATTCTTACCCGGTTGGCGCAAGGAGGAAATTGAGAATTTATTGATAACCAGTAATATTTTTCCTGAAAAGGTAAAAATTGAGGGGATTGAAAACGCGAGCCTGAATTCTTGTTTCCCATCGGAGTTGGGTAATCTCTCAACTATCGAAGGGTTTTTATATCCGGGCGAATATCAGATTCCCAACGAGTATTCACCAGAGGAAATCCTGTGCATCTTTTCTGAAAAATTCTTTGAGTCACTCCCGGCAAATTATGGAGAAATTGTAAAAGCCAATGGTTTATCTACTTATGAGGCGGTGATCCTCGCTTCAATTATTCAAAAAGAAGTAATATTGGATGAAGAAGTGTCAATTATTGCTGGTGTTTTCTTAAATCGCCTAAACGCTGAAATGCCGCTCCAAAGTGATCCAACAGTGCAATATGCTATTGCTGGTGACTCAACTCCATCTGTTTGGTGGAAAAGTCCTCTTAACGCTTCTGATCTACTAATTGACTCACCGTTTAATACTTACCTGTTCAAGGGTTTACCGCCTGCTCCTATTTGTAACCCTAACCTGAATTCTCTTAATGCGGTGGCATTTCCGGAAAGGACAGATTTCCTATATTTCAGGGCTGCATGTGATGGGACAGGTAGTCATATTTTCAGTGAAACCTATCAACAGCATCGTGATGCTGCGTGTAATTGAATGTTTTCTTAAATATATAAGGATCATTTATGTGGCCCTTATTTTTAGAAAAGCATCTAATTTGTTATGCTCTTATCCGAGTCGTTTGTTGACGACATCCCAATCAACCATATTCCAGAAATTTTCAACAAATTCATTGCGGCGGTTCTGGAATTTAAGGTAATAGGCATGTTCCCAGACATCAATGGTTAGTAAAGGAGTAAGCTGCATGGAGACTGGTGAATCCTGGTTTGGCGTGGTTATGATTGACAAGTCTCCCGAATTATTTTTACATAACCAGGCCCACCCGCTGCCAAAAACGCCAAGCGCAGCGTCATTCATTTGGCTTTTGAAGGAATCAAGATCACCAAATTTGTTTTTTAACGCATCCGCTATTTTGCCGGATGGATCGCCTGATTTTCCAGGAGATAATTGTTCCCACCACAGGTTATGGTGATAATACCCACCACCATTATTTCGAACCGCGCTACGGATATTCTCTGGCAATTCTGATAGATCATTAAGAAGTGTGACGATTTCTTGATTAAAGAATTCGGGGTGTTTTTCAATCGCGGAATTAAGTTTTTTTGTGTAGCCTGCGTGGTGTTTATCGTGATGAATTCCCACGGTTTGTGCGTCCATATAGGGTTCTAAAGCGTTATAATCGAAATTTAATTCAGGTAATATGAATGACATTGTATCTCTCCTTTTTTACTTATCTTATTATGATTTTATATTTCCAACGGTTCATTGTCAATGAAAAGAGAAGAATTTCTAAATAGTAAGCAAATTACAATTGCGCCATTTGCTTTATTTACTGCAATTTTATCTGTTTCTACTGCAGCGATATTTATTCGTTTTGCACAAGAAACGATACCTTCATTAACAATTGCTGCTTACAGAATGGTAATTGCAAGTTTGATATTGTTCCCATTCACGATCAAAAAAACATTAAAAGAATGGAAGGTGTTAAATCCAAAATCCATTGGATTGGTTTTCTTGTCTTCTATTCTTTTGGCCCTTCATTTTGGAAGCTGGATTTCATCTCTGGAATATACGAAAGTGATCAGTTCGGTTGTTCTCGTAACCACCACACCCATATGGGTGGCTGTTATATCTCCATGGCTGCTAAAAGAAAAAGTACCAAAAAGATTTTTATTAGGTTTGATGATTGCATTTTTAGGAATCCTGCTATTAAATTTTAGCGGTTATTCATCTCAAGGGGGATTTGAATTTAGAGATGTAATTGGCAATCAGCCACAAGTAATTCTTGGTAATCTCTTGGCTCTTGTTGGCGCTTTTTGTGCGGCTGGTTATGTAATAGTTGGGAGGACTTTAAGAAAACAACTATCGACAGAGAGTTACGTGCTGAGTGTTTATTCAATTACCGGACTATTATTGGTTATGTTGGTAGTGTTGACCAACGGGCAAATTGTAATAACGGATATTTCCGGTTTAAAATGGCTTTTATTGATTGCGTTTATTCCTCAGGTAATAGGACATTCGCTGCTAAATTGGTCACTGGGTTTACTTCCAGCATATTCTGTTGCGATCTCTCTCTTGGGGGAACCAATCGGTTCTTCAATGCTAGCAATCGTTTTTCTTAAGGAAATCCCATCACTTATAGAGATCATTAGTTCACTGGTGATTCTATTGGGGATAATAATTGCGGTTACTAAATCGAAAAAAATCAATAAAATGACACATGAGAATGTTCAAGAATAATTAGCTGAAAATAAATTGTCGTAGAGATCCGCGTATTTTTTTGCAGAATTGTCCCATGAATAATCCATTTGCATAGCATTCATTTGAACAGAACTCCATTTTTCTGCTTGTCTATACTTACTAAATGCATCTTTGATGCAGTTGATGAAAGCGTTGGGATTAGGATCGTTAAACAGAAATCCCGTCCGGGCTGATTCCGGTTTTATGAAGATCGAATCTTTTAATCCTCCAACAGCGTGTGCGATTGGAATACAACCATATCGCATGGCAATCATTTGAGAAAGTCCACAAGGCTCATATAGGGAGGGCATCAAGATCATGTCACCCGATGCATATAATTTGCTAGCTAGGCAAGAGTTGTACTCCATGAGCGCCCTTATCTTTTTAGGTTTCTCACGTTCCAGGGCTCGAAATGCATGTTCATATCCATGATGTCCGGTACCAAGGATGACTGCATTCCATTTTTCGTCTTCGATTAATAGCAATCCATCTAATAAAAGATCTATTCCTTTTTGGTTTTCCAATCGGGAAATGACAACAAGCAATGGTAGGTCCGGGTCCTTATTTAAACCCAGTTCTTTAATTAATTCTATTTTGTTCTTATTCCTTTTTTCAATAGATTGGACAGAAAAATTATGGGTTAAGTTCATATCTTTTGATGGATCCCATATGTCAGTATTGATCCCGTTTATTATTCCAGATAATTTATCTGAGTATTTAATAAAATAATTTTCCAACCCGTATGCAAAATAATTGGTTTTTAATTCTTCAGCGTATGTCGGTGAAACTGCGACGATCTTATCTGCGGCTGCAATGCCCATCGGCAAGGGAAGATGCTGAGCCCATTTTGGTATATCTGTATCTGTAGTTGGATGGATCATAAAATCTTGGAAAACCTTTTCACTCCCATTTCCCATGAATGGCATATTATGAATGACTAAAAGCGTTTGGAACTTATTTCTTTTTTTGTTTAGAATGCGCAGATCATTTAGTTGATGAATGATCAGGGCAGAATGCCAATCATTTGCGTGCAAGATATCTGGATGCCAATCGATTTGGTCAAGCATTTTTATACATGCCAAAGAAAAGAAGGCAAACTTTAAAGAATTGACGTACTCATTTGAAGCATACACATTGGCCGAATCAATTTTTGGATGAAGCTGTTGAATGAAATAATAAACAATCCCGTTGGATTTTGAAGTAAACACACGCCCAGTCGCTTTACAAGACTTCGAATTTAAAGTGATCGCAAATTCTTCGTGAAGAGAAAATTTCTTGATGGTGGCCGGGTCGTGAAGTGGTAATACAACTCTTATGTCAATTTTGTGGTTATTTTTTGTTGTTTGACCTTCTAATGCGTTAGGTAAAGAACCTGAATAATCACCGAGACCTCCGATTTTATAAAAAGGTTCCGCTTCGGCTGATGCAAACAAAACCCGAATTATTCCATCTTCTTCCTTGTTTGGCATCGGATTATTCTTCAATGATCTCAAGGTAATCTTTCGTGATCTTTTCTTCGGCCGATACGCCCAAAAATTCTATAAGACTAACGATAAGATCGGATTTTTCTTCAGCATCTATTTGGCTCCACGTACGTGCCTTAATTTCCAAGAAATACCCCAGCTTGGGTTTGATCATTTCATCAATATTGATGAAGAATTCTTCCCCTTTGAAATTAACAAGATAGCGCATTCGGTCTTTTTCGACCTCAGTTTCACCGCTGGGTTTGAAATATTCGATGTAGAACCGAAGGCTCTGAGACGCTGGAGCGAGGTACCTGCTCCTGGAAAGCAGAACATCTTTTTGTGGATATTGGTGCTCGCGCGAAGGTCCAATTAAAGTCAGGCGTGAGCGAACTTGGGAAACGGTGCCATCAGGTTCAATGAAATGGTCTTCTCTGAATCGCAATCTACCATCTTCTTTTTCTTCAAAGTTAAAATATGTATCATATTCGTGGTAATGACGTTTCCTGATAAGGTCAATTTCTCCACTTTCAATCTTCTCGATTACAGGTAATGGATTCTTAATGGATACTTTTGCCTGTATTTCAAAACTTTCTTCTTCAACAGTACCGCCAATCGCGATCAATTTTGAGATTACAGATTTCTCGCGTTTCTGAATAAAAACATCAATATCTCTTGCATATACTTGACTTTGTTCGATAAGATCTGATTCATCTAAACATGGAATTATCTTATCGTTCATTAACCATTTACCGTTCACCATTACATCGACAACATCAGTAGATTTTCCGGCATACACGATTTGTGAATAAATACCATTTTTGTCATGTCTGAATTTTGGGCTGTTATGGATCGTATTGAGATCGACAGTGATAAGGTCCGCTCGTTTTCCTTTTTCAAGCGAGCCGGTAAGATCTCCAATGTGCAGCGCTTCAGCTCCAATCCGAGTAGCCATCTCTAGGGTTTTTACTGCAGGGACTGCGGTGGGGTCGCCACTTGATCCTTTCGCGATAAATGTTGCCAGCCGGATCTCTTCGAAGAAATCAAGGTCATTGTTTGATGCAGATCCATCTGTTCCAATGCCAACTTTCAACCCGAGTTCCAGCATACGCTTAACAGGTGCCAAACCTGACGCGAGTTTGAGATTGGATGATGGATTATGGGCTACGCCTACATTTGCATGCTCCAAAGTTCGCATTTCGCCTTCATCTATATGAACACAATGCGCTGCGATTGTTTTTGCAGTAAATACGTCTTGTTTTTTAATGTAAGGAACCACCGGCATCCCTTCTTGTTTGCGCATATTTTCAACTTCTTCAGCAGTTTCAGATATATGAATATGCAGGGGAATATCATTTTCAATTGCTAATTGTGTACATGCTTTTAATATTTCAGGCGGGCAGGTATAGGCAGCATGTGGGGCTACGGCAGGTATGATAAGTGGGTGACCTTTATATCTTTTAATTAACCCGCGAGTGAGTTCTAAAGATTCTTCATAAGAACGAGCGTCAGGGGTTGGGAATTTTAGAACGGTTTGAGAGCAAATAGCTCGTAATCCGATTTCCGCAGTTGTCTTTGCGACTACTTCCTCAAAATAATACATGTCATTAAAACACGTAACCCCAGTTCTAATAAACTCTGCACAGCCGATTTTGGTTCCTAATTCAACAAATTTTTTAGAAACGAATTCTCTTTCAACCGGCATAATATAGCCGAGCAGCCAGACCTCAAGACGAAGATCATCAGCCAATCCTCTCAGAAGTGTCATGGGAATGTGCGTGTGTGTATTTACCAAACCAGGCATCAATACTTTCCCGCCGCAATTAAATGTCTTATCTGCTGAATATTTATTTTCGATTACTTCCATTGGTCCAACATCTACGATCGAATCGCCGTTCACCACAACCGCACCAGGATCATATTGATTGAGAAACGTATCCATGGTTAGGACGACCGCATTGGTAAGGATTAAATCAACTTTAATACTCATTTTTCACCTTTTTGAAGTATTACTTCGCGAATAAAATTTAATAATATATTTTCAATCCATGAATAAAATAATATGAAATGTCCGCCAAACCAAAAGTCTTTTTCATAAGTATTTTCTTTGAACATGATTTTCATTGTGAACCCTTGTTTTGGAGTGGAGCATTCTTCAAAGAATACACGCATAATTTGACTATATGATTTATTGTACAATGATTGCTCTATTTCTTCTGTGTTTTGATCAAGATCTTCAACGGGTTTTAAACTTTGAAAGATTCCCAGTTTTATTAAACGGCCCATTAATTCTACATTCGTGTCCTTGTGGAACAAGGAAATCCCAATCTTTTTATTAATAATCATTTGTGTTACTACACTTTGTAATGTGTCCTGGTCAAACCCATAAACATAATTACCAACCTTTTGTAAGATGTCTTTTTCTATTGGCAAAATTATTTTTTTTGCATGGACTTTGGTTTTGGCTTTGGCTGTGATCCTTATATCTACTTGACCGGGTTTTGCAGTCACACCAACTGTTGGGTTATTCAACTTCTCAAGATCGCCAATCAAATTATCTAAACTTGATTCGCCGATCCCGGCTGTGTGAATGATGCGGGAATATATTGTTCCTTTTAGGTCGTGAAGTTCAATTAATAAACTTATTACCTTTTCATTGACAAGAAATTCCATCTCCGCTGGGACACCAGGTAGGCTTACAATGGTTTTTCCTTTCTCTGAAATATAAAAAGCGGGTGCAGTGCCCATTTCATTTTCTATTGGCACCGCATTCTGTGGGATATAGGCCTGCCTTTTGTTATTTGATGTTGGGGTGTTATTAAATTTTTGAAACCTTGATAGGATCTGATCCCAAAGTTGATCCTGGAAAATCAATTCTTCATTGAAAACATCAGCCACCGCTTGTCTTGTAGGGTCGTCAACAGTGGGTCCTAATCCGCCGGTTGTAATGACAATATCCGCTTGATCCAAGGATTGTTTAATTTGATCAGTTATTCTGGTTGTGTTATCTCCAACGATAAGAGTTCTGAAAACATCAATACCAATTTGGTTTAATGACTTGGCGATATATGCGGTATTGGTATCAGATATCTCTCCTAGTAAAAGTTCGGTTCCTATCGCTATTATTTCAGCACTGGGCATATTACCTTCTATTTACAAAAATAAATATTTAATGAATTAGTTTAACAGGGAATTATCCTTTGTCAAATTATGATAAGAAAAACGTGTGATAAATTTAGTATATGAATATAAGAAGCCAATCTATTTATGCCTACAAATAATTCAACTAAGAAGGAAATTGGTGATTGGGGGGAAGAAGTAGCCACTCGATTTCTAATCGACAACGGAGTGGAAATCATCGACAGGAATGTTCGGACACAAAATGGCGAGATTGATATCATCGGCAAAAAAAGCGATACCATTATCTTTTTTGAAGTTAAAACACGTAGATCCAAACAATATGGCAATCCTGAAGACGCTGTAAACAGCCGAAAACAAGAGCATATTAGAAGATCGGCATTGGAATATATCCAATCTAAACTGGATTTGGAAATAGAATGGCGTTTAGATGTTATTAGCATAAATGTTGATTGGAAAAATAAAACAGCAATCAGATGGTTCGAAAATGCAATTTCAGATTGAGAAACCCTTAATACTCATCGTTGGTCCCACTGGCGTAGGAAAAACCGAAATATCAATCAAATTGGCCGAAGATCTTAATGGAGAAATAATTTCAGTGGATTCACGCCTTTTTTATCGCGGAATGGATATCGGTACTGCAAAACCAACTATCCAAGAACGAAATCGTATAAGTCACCATCTTATTGATGTATCAGAAATTGATGATCCCTGGAGTCTAGCTGTTTTTCAGGAAGAAGTGTATCGCCTCGCTGATGAAATTCGCACTAGGGGCAAAATCCCATTTTTGGTTGGTGGAACTGGGCAATATATACGAGCAATCATAGAAGGTTGGAGCATACCTCCTCAAGAGCCAGATTTTGATTTACGCAATGCAATTCGATCATTAGGAGAAACGATTGGCGCGGAGAAGTTGTTCGAGAAATTGCAAATTGTAGATCCAGACGCAGCAGAAAGAATCGAACCGCGGAATTTGAGGCGAACGGTTAGAGCATTCGAAGTGATCTTCTCTACGGGAAAGCTTTTTTCTGCTCAAAAGGATAAAAAGCCAATAGATTTTCAGTATAAGCTAATTGGGTTATCAAGGGGTCGACAAGAACTCTATCAAAGAATAGATGACCGAATTGAAAATATGTTTGAAACGGGTTTCATTGCTGAGGTGGAAACCATTTTGAAAAACGGTTATAGAAGAGATTTACCCTCGCTTTCTGCCATAGGATATAAAGAAGTAATTGCCATGCTTTGTGGAGAAATTGATTCTGAAGAAGCGATCCGATTAATGAAGCGCCGAACACGGCAATATGTGAGGCGGCAGGCGAACTGGTTTAAGAGCAGTGATCCCAAGATCAATTGGTTTGAAATGGAACCTGAAGTGGAAGAAAAAATTAAATCATTTATTCTTTCACAAAATGGATGGGAAAATGAATAAAGAAAATCCTTATGATCTAAAACCATGGCTGGAGAACTATGATGACCATGTTCATGAAAAAATTGAATATCCAAATATCACAATAAATCGACTGCTTTTTAACGCGAAGGAAAAATATGGAACACACACATTTTTGTGTTACCAATCAGAAGAATTCACGTATAAATTTATTTACAAGAAAATAAAAATCCTGGCTAAGAAATTAAAGGATCTTGGCATTTCAAAAGGTGATCGCGTTGCGATTATCCTTCCAAATACCCCACAATTTATTATTGCCTATTATGCGATCCTATCTGTTGGTGGAATTGTCGTTGCCATGAACCCGCGCTCTACTCAGACAGAACTCGAATATTTGTTTTTGGAATCAGGCGCAACCCATGCGTTTTGTTTAGATTCACAGGCGACCAAAATTAAATTAATTAAAAAGAGAAGCAAAGAGTTTTTACTGATTACTTCAAAAATTGATGACTATAAGAAATTAAAAGAAAAGACAACCTTAAAGAATTATGAGCGCGATCTAAACAATGAGGTCCCATTAATGGACCTGATACAAGATGGTGATCTTATTAATATACCAATTGAAGATGTGGTTGACTCAAATGATCCTGCGATTTTTCAATTCAGCGGAGGGACGACCGGAGACCCAAAGGCCGCAATCGGTTTACACAGAAACATTATTGCCAATGTGAGTCAATTTATAAAATGGTGTGATCTTAAAAAAGGGGGGGAAGTAATCTTAGCTGCGATCCCACTTTATCATGTATATGGAATGGTGCTGGCAATGAATATGGCCGTCGCTTTAGGCGGAAAGATCGTCCTTATCTCTGATCCTTCGGATGTGAATTTTATTTTGGATCAAATAGAAGAGAACAAAGTAACTTTTTATCCCGGTGTACCTACTATGTATCATGCGATTAATAATAATGAAAAAATTAAATCCGGGAATTATCATTTGGATTCTATAAAGGCATGTATTTCAGGTTCATTTTCCCTTCACCCAAGTATTAAGAATGATTTTGAGCACCTAACTGGGGGAAAGCTGATCGAGGGGTATGGATTATCCGAAGCTCCTACAGCAACACACTGTAATCCGCTTTATGGGAAAAACAAAAATGGATCAATTGGAATGCCACTCCCAGACGTAGATGTGCGAATAGTTGACTTGGAGGATGGGATAGTGACATTGCCACAGGGTGAAATAGGGGAAATGATAATAAGAGGACCGCAGGTGATGGCAGGGTATTTTGAGAAACCAAATGAGACATCATCAGCAATTCGAGGTGGATGGTTATTCACAGGTGATATTGCGAAAATGGATGAGGACGGATATTTTTATCTCGTGGACAGAAAAAAGTCCTTAATAAAAGTAAATGGTTTACAGGTCTGGCCTAACGAAGTGGAAGATGTGATCAATTCTCATCCGCAAATAAAAGAATGTGCAGTAGGTGGGATTCTGGACCCAGTGCAGGGAGAACGTGTTGTAAGCTGGATCGTTACCAGGGATGGGGCTGAAACAAGTTTGGATGAGATCAGAGATTGGTGTAAACAGAAGTTAAGCGGATATAAAATTCCGAAAGAAGTGTTTCGAATTGAAAAAATCCCTCGAACTAGTGTTGGGAAAATCCTACGCCGTAAACTTATTGCAGAATATACTGCAAAAAAAGAGGTCTGATAATTAAATCAGACCTCGAATATTTATACCACTATGATGGGAACACCACTATTCTTTTCAACTGGTGGTGGGAAAATCTTATCGAATTCCTTTTTGGAAATTGTTTCAACTTCCAATAACCTACCTGCCACAGCATCTAATTTCTTTCGATATTTTACGATTATCTTCTTTGCGCGCAGATAAGCGTTATTTACCAATTCATAAACTTCATCATCAATTTTTTCTGCAATTGCTTCTGAATAGTCTCTTTGTTCTCGGATATCTTTTCCCAAGAATACTAATTCATCCTTTTTGCCGTATACCAGGGGTCCCAGATCTTGACTCATCCCAAACCTGGTTACCATATTTCTGGCTAACTGGGTTACTCTTTCAATATCATTAGCTGCGCCAGACGTAATATCATTGAAAACTACCTCCTCGGATGCGCGACCACCCAAGAGGCCAATCATCTCCGCAATCATTTTATTCTTTGAAACTAAAGTTTGGTCATTTTCTGGGAGGGCAAGGGTGAACCCGGCAGCCATTCCTCTGGAAATTATAGATATTTTTTGAACCTGATCTGCTTCAGCTAACGAAGCCATAACAATCGCGTGGCCGGCTTCGTGGTATGCAATGATCTGTTTTTCACCCTCACTGATTAATCTGCTTTTGCGTTCTGGGCCAGCGATTACGCGCAAGATCGCTTCTTCAAAGTCTTTTTGCCCGATCTGTTTCTTATCCTTACGAGCGGCAAGAATTGCGCCTTCATTGATCAAGTTTTCAATGTCAGCGCCAACAAAACCAGGGGTGGATTTTGCAAGTACTTTTAGATCAACATCTGGTGCTATTGGTTTACCTTTAATGTGAACTTGGAGGATTTCTTCTCTACCTCGCATATCGGGCCGGTCTAAGACTACGCGCCTATCAAAACGGCCGGGCCGTAAGAGAGCGGGATCAAGTATGTCGGGACGGTTAGTAGCTGCTATTACGATGACATTGGTATCTGTATCAAAGCCATCCATTTCCACGAGCATTTGGTTTAAAGTTTGCTCTCGTTCATCATGGCTTCCACCCAAACCAGCGCCTCGGTGTCGACCAACAGCATCAATTTCGTCAATAAATATAATGCAGGGGGAGTGTTTTTTTGCCTGTTCAAAAAGATCTCGAACACGGCTGGCACCAACACCTACAAACATTTCAACAAATTCCGAACCTGAAATGGAGAAGAAAGGTACACCTGCTTCGCCAGAAACTGCTTTAGCAAGCAATGTCTTTCCTCCTCCAGGAGGACCGACCAATAAGACGCCTTTTGGAATTCTAGCGCCTAATGAAATGAATTTCTGAGGTTCCTTTAAAAATTCAACAACTTCTTGCAATTCTTCTTTGGATTCATCAGCCCCTGCTACATCCGCAAATGTGACTTTAGGTTGGTCGCCTGTAAACATTCTAGCCTTGGATTTACCGAAAGACATGGCGGCGTTATTGCTTCCTTGAGCTTGCCGGAAGATGAAGAAAAATGCTGCGCCAACAATTAAGAATGGAAGGACATACCCTAGAAAAGAAAGTATATTCACCCATTGGCTGGGTTGTTGGATCTCTATGGAAATAACTTCTGAATCTAGAGCTTCGTTTGGAACACCATAAGCAATTAATTGGTCAATTAATGCTGTACCGGTCTCTTTTGTGGAAATATTTTGTTCACCATCAGAAAGCGTAATCGTTAGTGTATCTTCATCCTGAACGATTTTTGTAACATTTCCATTTTTAATTTCTGTAGCAACCTCGTTAATCGTCATCACATTCTGTGCACCATCTCGGTTGATATTCATGAATATCATTGCTACGATGGAGATGAGAATTAACAGATAAACGAAATTGGTTTGATTACTCGATTTCACCAAAATCCTCCGGCTTATTAATAGTTTTTGTAATTATGGGAAATTATACCAATCAATGATTAAGTAATCATTAATATATGTAAAAATGCATGGAATTAAGGAAATTCTAATAATAATACCCGAAATGTGCGGGCGAATGACTTTTCATTCTTGTACCCTGGTAACATAGTCACCGGTTCTTGTATCTACCCTTATGACATCTCCTTCTTCAACAAAACTTGGGGTATTTACTTCTGCACCAGTTTCTACAGTAACCCTTTTTGTAACTCCGGTTGCTGTGTCACCTTTGACAGAGGTATCGGCTTTTGTTACTAATAGGTCAACGGATGTTGGTAACTCTACATCTAATGGCTCATTTTCAAAGAAAGTTAGTTTTACCTCAACACTTTCTTTTAGAAAAATTGCTTGTTCCCCGATAGTGTCTTTTGCGATAACAGGTTGTTCATAGGTTTCCATATCCATGAAATAATACAGATCTCCATCAGCATAAAGGAATTGAACGTTTCGGTAATCTAAGCGCACATCTTGTATACGTTCGCTGGAGTTAAACGTTTTATCAATTGTTGCGCCAGTTCGTAGGTTACGCGCTTTCACCCGAATTGTAGCAGCTCCACGGCCCGGTTTGTGATGCTGATACTCTAATACTTTGAATAAATCATTGTCTATCTGAAATGTGACGCCTTTTCGCAGTTCGTTTACATCAATCATTTTAATTCTTAATTCCTTTGCTTGAGAGATAAATAGTGTAATATAGCTGGCCAATCAATGTATCGTAGTATTGTAACAAAAAAAGCGGAGGAAAAACCTCCGCTTTTGCTATAAGCTATCCTAATTCAGGTTCTATCAAACCATAGCTCCCATCTCTCCGTTTGTAAAGAACATTTACTACGTTAGTGTCAGCATTAAAGTATATGAAAAAATCTTCATGTCCAAGCAAATTCATTTGTTCTATAGCTTCCAGCTCGTCCATCGGGGATAATCTAAATTTTTTCCGGCGAATGATTAGAGGTGTCTGTTGTTCTTCTTTATCTTCTTGTAATAATTCTGATGCTGGAACTGCACCGCTTTTTGTTTTGAATTTTTTGCCTTTATATCTTTCAATTTGGCGTTCTATCTTTTCTAAAACTCTGTCAATCGCCGATCTTATATCTGATGATCTTTCTTCAGCTCTCAGGATAAAACCTCTGCCACGCAAGGTGATTTGAGCAACAAAGCGGTTGTTGGGTTCACGGGCATTCTTTACGAACGCAAGGTCAATCCTCGTTTCGTCAATTTGATTTAGAAAACGATCTAATCGAAATACTTTTTTATCAATATAGTCGCGAATGTCTTGAGTAAGATCTAAATCTTTTACAAAAATATCGGTTTTTAAGCTCATTTTGTCTCCTTTAGTAATCTATTGGTTTTTTAGTCTGTGCAACTGTGAAACAGAAAATTTTTGATGCTCCAGAATATCTTAATGCTTTCGCGCTTTCATTTAGAGTAGCACAAGTTGTGGCAATATCATCAATTAATAGTACTGATTTTCGAAAAACAGCTGATCTATCCGCTTGAAACGCATCTTTGATGTTGTTATTTCTTTCCTCATAATTTAGACCAACTTGTGATCTGGTTTCTCGGATGCGGGTAAGCGCGTGATCGTTTATTGGGATATCAAAATAATTAGATATTGGAGAAGCAATCAATGCTGATTGGTTATACCCTCTCTCCTTCTCTCGCTGCTTTCCAAGGGGAATTGGTACAATCAAATCTGCTGAAATTCCCCAATTAATAATACACTCGATCAATGGCTTGGATATATATTCAATAACCCCAAATCCGCGTTCGTACTTAATCTTTTGGATGATTTGCTTGAGGGCGCCAGTATAAATTCCCCATGACCTTGCCTGATCGAAAACAGGATGTGATTTTTCGCAAATAGGACATGTTTTATCAGCACTTATTATTCTTCCACAAATTTTACAAATTTGTTGAGTAGAAATAGTTTCAATCTCTGAAAAACACTCCGGGCATATCTCGTAGCCTATCTTTCCGCAATTGCAGCAGAAAGGGGGATATAAAAGATCAATAAACCGCCAGAAACTATTGGGTCTGGAAAGAATTAGCTTTCCAACAGTTCCATTATTTTGCATTTTATTTTCTCTCAATATTTTCTATACATTTTCCAACAAACTCTGAATGAAATTGCTTATTGCTGGCCCAAAAAGTTTAACAATTATTAAAGAAAAAAGGACGATTATGATAATTAATAATAAGTATTCGACAACTCCCTGTCCATTAACATATTTTGGAATTTTCATAAATCGATTGCTCCTCTTTTTCACAGTATATACCAAACCAAATTAATGATGCAACTTTTTAAATTAATTTACGTATTTAAAGAAACAAAGATAGTTATATTTTATTGTTTTCCAATAAAAAATAGCTATAATCAGAATATATAAATAGATGGAGGATCTTAATGAATGACATTCTTGATAAAGTGACAGGTGAAAGTGATTTTATAAAGAAAATCCTTAGTAAATTACCTGGATTCCGTGGGTATGTAGAACGCGAAGATCGCCGTAACGCTGACAAATTATTGCGCGAGAGTATTGCTAATCAATACGAAGGTCTATGGCAGAGAATTTCAACCCTACAAAAAAATGCAATTGCAAATGGAGAAATAGATAAAATTGATGATCTTGAATCTTCAGCAATCAAATTGCGCCAGTTCATTGATCGTATCAGAACAGCGACATATGGATATGCTGGTTTCTTCGATGTGATTAAAGTTGAAACTGATGAATTAAACGCCATTTATCAGTATGACTTACAGCTGCTTGATTTAGAAGAGGAATTATCTAGAGCTGTTGATAACGTTGGATCATCTTTTGGGACTGATGGATTACCAGCGGCAATAAGGCATTTGGAAACATTATCTCAAAATAGCCTAGATGTTTTCAACCATAGAAAAGAAGTGATTGTAAGCATGGTTAAAACAGAGAATATTGGTGATGATTTTACTGACGAATTAATTATTGATGAAGATGAGGAGAAATAATTATGGCAAGAATTTTTGATGTTGTTGAATATGCGAGTGAAATGCAAGATGAACTCGTCCACCGCTTTCCAGAAGAAGGTATAGCTGACCTTAGAATTGGCTCGCAGGTTATTGTTCGAGAAAGCCAAAAAGCGATCTTCTTTAGAGATGGAAAAGCGTTAGACGTATTTAGCGCTGGCCGTCATACAATAGCTACCGCTAATATCCCATTACTGGTCAATCTGATTGGAAAAGCATTTAATAACCGTACGCCATTTACTGCCGAAGTGTATTATGTTTCCGTGAAAGAGTTTGCAGACCGTAAATGGGGAACTCCACAACCAATTATTGTAAGAAATCCGGGGATGGGTTTGGGTGTAGCACTTCTACAGGGGTTTGGCACCTATAGCTACCAAATAAGTGATGCCCAACAATTTGTAACCCAGCTGGTTGGCGCACAAGGTGTTTATCGAACCACTGATATTGAGAACCGGTTACGAACCATGTTGTTGTCTAAACTGCAGGATCTGTTAGGTGAGACGACAGGTACACGCTCGGTGGTTGAATTGATTGGATTGACTGAAGAATTAGGCACTGGTGTTCGAGCGAAAGTACAAGATGATTTTAAGGCACTTGGATTGACATTAAAATCTTTCTATATCGGTAACCTTAAACCTTCTGATAAATCAGCAGAAGAGTTGCGTGCAATGGGCATGTTAGACGTAACAACCTATACCCAGCTTCAAGCAGCAGATGCCATGCGTGATGCTGCACAAAACCCAAGTGGTGGTGCAGGATTAACAGCTGGAATTGGTGCCGGAATGGGGATTGGAAATGTCCTTACCGAATCTTTAAAGGGCACCTCCAAAGGATCCGGGAATAATGCTGATGGACCTTTTAACGGGATTCCTGAGGTGATGAACCCATCTGAAGCGGCAAAGATTTTGCAAGTTTCGGAAGAGGATGTTTTGGCTGCAATTGAAGATAAATCTCTGAAAGCTAAAAAGATTGGAAAAGCATATCGGATCAGTAAAGAATCGCTTTCAGACTTTTTAAAAGGTTAAGATAATTATCTCGAAATAACCCGATGATTTCATCGGGTTATTTTTTTGCATGTTGATATAATTTATCCAGAGTTAAAAATGAAATTACATGAATATCAATCAAAAAAGTTGTTAGCTTTTGTCGGTATTCCAATTCCCAAAGGCAAAGTAATTTCTAAAGCAGAACTAATAAACCATTTTTTTGATGATTTTTCGGGTTCAGTGCTATTAAAAGCACAAGTATTATCGGGAGGGCGAGGAAAGACGGGGGGAATTCGGTTAGCAAAAACAAGAATTGAAGCTGAAAAGATCGCATCCTCATTGTTTGCTTCTAATATGTTTCGTAATCCGATTAATAAGATATTAATGGAAGAATTGGTGGATTTTGAAGAAGGATATTTGGTTGGCATCTATATCAATCAAAAGAAGGGTGTAATCGAACTAAGAGGGTCTTCCTCAATAAAATTATGGAAAAATAATAAGAATCTCCCGGAGTTTTTACCTGAATTAATATCGGTTGAGATAGATCCATTTATTGGGGTTCAAGATTTTATTATTCGCGAACTAGCAGTTTCAATTGGGCTTAATCGTCAATTTTGGGGCGAATTTGTTGATATTATAAAAAAGATGTGGGAGATATTCAAGAAATATGACGCAACAAAAATCGAGATAAATCCCCTGGCTATAACAAAGGACCAGAAGTTTGTTTCTCTAGGTGTAAAAATTGATATTGATGATAATGCCTTATATCGCCAATCTGAAATTGAAGACATGTTTGACTATTCAGCAATAGATAAGCAAGAAAATGATGCTAAGAAACTGGGCTTATCCTACGTTAAGTTAGATGGTGAGATTGGGTGTATTTCAAATGGACAGGGGTTAACCTTTGCTACAATTGATATGATCGAGCAATACGGCGGTCAATTATCTGGTTATATTAATTTGGGCAGTTGTGCTTCTGCATTGATGGTTGCTGAAGGATTAAGAGTATTTAATGAGGATCCTCGAACAAAAATTGTTCTAATAAATATATTTGGCGGCTTAACTTCCTGCGAACAAATTTCAGAGGGGATCATTTCACAGATGCAATTATCAAGTTTTGTGAAGCCTGTGATAGTACGATTTGCAGGAAATCATATGGAGGTTGGACTCAAAAGATTGGAAGAAACGGGAATTCAAACTGCAGA
>JAUSPC010000211.1 GCA_030655835.1 Pelolinea sp. | reverse complement strand
GTCTCAATGGGCGGACTAGAAATTGAAGAATATTCAGCGTGTGAAAAGTTGGCGGAAGAAATGGAAGTCGCAGTGGGAACTGAATTGGTCAGTATTTCTCGTGTGATCAACGCGAAAGGGTGCCCAGTGGCTTACCTGCGAGATATTTTACCTGCCGCTATTTACACCCAGCAGGACCTGCGTGAAGGTTTCACGGGTTCAGTGCTCGACCTGCTGATAAAGCGAAGCAATCCGCCCTTGGAACAATCCCGAACTGAGATCAGAGCGGTTGCGGCGCGACCAGCAGAGGCTAAAGCGCTTCAAATTCAAAGAGGAGATGTTCTTCTGATGCTGGAGGCAAATCTGGTCACACAATCCGGTAATGTGGTTGACCATTCGTACTCATATTTTCTACCGGGATATTTTCGGCTTCATGTGAACCGAAAGATAGGTATTATTTAGAAAAATAAAAAAATTGGAGGTAAGACATGCGTAGTTTTTTAGGTAAGGACATATTATCACTGAAGGATTTCGAAAGACCGGATTTTTTCCGCATCTTCGAAGCAGCTGCTGAATTAGAACCGATAGCTCGCGAACGCCGCAACACGGATCTATTGGCAACCAAGACGTTGGTTACCGCTTTTTATCAACCTTCCACACGAACCCGACTTGCTCATGAGGCGGCGATGCATCGTCTGGGTGGCCATGTAACTGGTTTCTCTGATGCAAAAATGACCCGCGCTGGAGACTGGTATCAAGAATCGATTAAAGATACAGTCAAAATGTTGGAATATTATGGTGATGTGATCGTGATGCGCCATTTCCAGCAGGGAGCCCCGGCCGAAGCTGCAAAATGGGCAAGTGTACCTGTGATCAACGCGGGTGATGGTTGGGGAGAACACCCAACCCAGGTTTTGACCGATCTATATACAGTTCAAAATGAAATGGGCACCATTGATGGGCTGAACTTCCTTTGCATAGGTGATATGCGAATGCGAACCATGCACTCGCTTTCATATGCACTCACTCAATTTGATGCGAAAGTATTTTATGTTTCGCCGCCTGAAATGTCATTGACTGATGACTTTAAGAAAGAGCTAGATGCGAAAAATCTTCAATATGAAGAAGCAGATCATGTTGCGGATGTGATCGATCAGGCAGATGTCATTTATATGGAACCAGTTGTGCAGCCAGATTACACCAAAGCGCGCCAGGAAGCCAGCGATGACAAGAGCTTGACCCCAGCAAATTATCAGGTTACACGTGAATTGTTGGCGGAAAAAGGCAGGACTGATTCCATCATTCTACATTCTCTCCCTCGTATGGATGAGCTGCCTCCTGATGTGGATGGCACTCGTCATGCACGTTATTGGGAAGAAGCGTTCAACGGTGTTGTAATGCGAATGGCGCTGTTGGCTCTGGTTCTGGGAGCAATGGAATAAATTTTCTCTTTGAGAGAATTGATTTAATAAAAAGGGGTGAAGTGATCTTCACCCCGAAAAAAAATGGAGGTATTTATGCAAACCTATTTACACGGACGAGACCTGATAGGTGACCTTGATTTTTCCAAGGAAGAAGTTGAGACAGTTCTAGATGTAGCTTTTGACCTGAAGAGGAAACGGGTGCTAAATGAATCGCACGCCTATCTGCGCGATAAAGTGTTAGCGATGTTGTTCTTCTTCAGCTCGACTCGCACACGCGGTTCTTTTGAAGCGGGAATGGCACAATTGGGTGGACATGCCGCTTTCATAGAAAGTAAAACTACACAGATCTCTCACGGTGATACTACTAAAGAGATCGGTGAGATCTTCGGTCGATATTTTGATGGTATTGCTATCCGACATTGTGATTGGGGTGTTGGCAATGGGTATCTTAATACAACCGCAGAATATTCGCGTGTACCCGTCCTTAACATGCAATGCGATATTTACCACCCGCATCAATGTCTGGCCGACTTGATGACGATTTGGGAGAAAAAGGGACGTAATCTCAAGGGAAAGAAGATGGTTGTTTCATGGGCGTATGCTTCCTCGTATTCAAAACCAATTTCCGTTCCGCAATCATTGGTTCTTCAAATGCCCCGTTTTGGGATGGATGTCGTGTTGGCGCACCCACCAGAATTTAAACTCATGCCAGAGATCATGGAACAGGCAAGAGCAGAAGCAAAGAAAGCGGGGGTGGGTTTTGATGTTGTTCATGATATGGATGAAGCCATTAAAGGCGCGGATATTGTTTACGCAAAATCTTGGGGACCTCTTGTGACAACCACGGATGTTGAGGAAGGGGCCAAGATCACCAAGAAATATGAAAGCTGGATCACAAACGAGAAACGTATGAAACTCGCCAAGGAAGATGCGATTTATATGCATCCGCTGCCTGCTGACAGAAATGTTGAAGTGACTGATGCAGTGATTGATGGACCTAATTCCGTGGTTTACGATCAAGCTGAAAACCGCCTCCATGCTCAAAAAGCAGTGATGGCATTGACGATGGGATAGAGGAGAAAAATGGAGAATAAAATAGCAGTTGTTGCAATTGGCGGCAATTCACTGATCAAAGACAAGAATAATGTATCGGTTGAAAGCCAATATGAGGCGGCAAGAGAAACAACGAGCCATATAGCAGATATGATCGAATCTGGTTGGACAGTGGCGATCGGCCATGGAAATGGTCCTCAGGTAGGTTTTATCCTGCGCCGCTCGGAGATTGCCCATAAAGTTGAAGGGATGCATGAAGTACCCCTGGATGTATGCGGGTCTGACAGCCAGGGTGCGATCGGGTATTCATTACAGCAGAATTTGCAAAATATTTTACGGACCAGAGGTATTCAGAAATCTGTGGCAACCGTGATCACACAAGTGCGTGTGGATTCAGAAGATCAAGCTTTCAAAAATCCTTCTAAACCGATCGGAACTTTTATGGATGAAGAAGAAGCTAAGGAGCGAGTAAAGAATTTAGGTTGGGATGTGGTCGAAGATTCTGGGCGTGGTTATCGTCGCGTTGTCGCGTCTCCGCTTCCAAAGGAAGTTGTTGAACTTGCATCTGTAAAGCAGCTTATCGCAGCCGGACATATAGTGATCACAGTGGGTGGAGGTGGGATACCGGTTGTGATGGGAGAGAATGGATTAAAGGGTGTAGCAGCAGTAATTGATAAGGATTATGCTTCTTCCTTATTAGCACGTGAGATCAATGCAGATCTTTTCTTGATATCAACCGCAGTTGAAAAAGTTGCCCTTAATTTTGGCAAACCGGATGAGAAATGGCTGGATCGAATGACCCTTTCTGAGGTAAAAGCATACCTTGCAGAGGGGACGCACTTCGCTAAAGGTTCCATGGCACCAAAAATGCAAGCCATCATTTGGTTCCTTGAAGCGGGCGGCAAACAGGCTTTGATCACAAATCCAGAGAATATAGGCCGCGCCCTTAAAGGGGAAACTGGCACGTGGATTGTTCAGGACTAAGGCTAGAAATAAGCACTCTTTTCGCTTATTTAATCTTTATTTAGTGATTAGAAAAACAGATGTATATGAGGAAAAATGATAAAACCTCATATACATCCTAAAATGAAAGCGCAGGAGATATGACAAAATTTTCTTTTTATCGTTGTTCCGTTTGTGGAAAAGAATATTCACCAGATGAAATAACTTACACTTGCCCAGTTGATGGCGGGAATTTGGATGTAATTTTTGATTATGCTTCTTTAAGAGAGAAAACATCTCCTAACCAGATTACAGGTTCTAATGAACCATCTATCTGGCGGTATTTACCATTGCTTCCGGTTGACGACCCAGGTTATTCAGGTAGCGCGCTTCATTCCGTCGGGTGGACACCATTATACCGCCCCGACCGAATAGCGGCAGAGGTGAATTTAAATCAATTATGGATAAAAGATGACGGCAGAAATCCGACCGCGTCTTTTAAGGACCGAGCCAGCGCGATCGTTATCGCACGGGCAAAAGAGATCAAAGCAGAAGTGGTTGTAACGGCATCAACCGGTAACGCGGGTGCGGCATTGGCTGGTATGGCTGCTGCTGCGCATCATCAAGCAGTTATTTTTGCTCCAAAAAGCGCGCCTCCAGCGAAAGTTGCCCAACTGTTAGTCTTCGGCGCGAAAGTTTTTCTTGTTGATGGGAATTATGATCAAGCATTTGATCTGTCTATTGAAGCAGCAAATACATACGGCTGGTACTGCCGCAACACCGGCTACAATCCGTTTACCGTTGAGGGAAAGAAAACTGCTGCTTTTGAAATTTGGGAACAAGTAATAACGAAAAACTCACTACAGAAACCGTTATGTATATTTGTATCTGTTGGAGATGGGAACATTATTTCAGGGATCCATAAAGGATTCAAGGACCTATTAGCTCTTGGATGGATTGATCAAATGCCGCGTATTTTTGGTGTTCAATCAGAGGGATCTTCAGCCATTGCGAATGCATTTGAATTGGGAACCGAAAAAATCACACCTGTATCCGCGAA
Source organism: Pelolinea sp. (assembly GCA_030655835.1). Lineage (GTDB taxonomy): Bacteria > Chloroflexota > Anaerolineae > Anaerolineales > Anaerolineaceae > Pelolinea. The sequence continues at coordinate 2,484 of JAUSPC010000211.1, read as the reverse complement.
TACATTAGCCGACAGCATTTCTGTCGATCTGCCTCGAGATGGATTAAGGGCACTTCGAGCGGCTACTCAGACAAATGGCGCGTATGTAAAAGTCGCAGATAAAGCTATTTTGGAAGCTATTGCGACCTTGGGGAGAGAAGGGATATTTGCTGAACCAGCAGCCGCGACAGCAACCGCTGGATTGAAAAAAGCGGTAGCTGATGGACTTATTAGTGGGGACGACCCGGTATTGGTCTTAAATACTGGCAGTGGATTAAAAGATGTTAAAGCTGCCGAACAAGCGGTTGACCCGGCACCTATCATCGAGCCTACTTTGGCTGCTTTAAAAAAGATTATGGGATAAAGAAAGAAACTAAAATGCCTGCAAAAGAAAAATTAATAACACCGAAGTACAGTGTGGTAGCTCCGATTTATAACGAGATCGGCTGTGTTCGAGAGTTCTATGAGCAGGTAACCAAGTTGATGGAAACTTTGCGGGAACCGTGGGAGATCATTATGGTTGACGATGGTTCTACTGATGGCTCAACTGATGTTATCCGTGAAATTGCACAAATGGATGCTCGAGTACGCCCCGTGATTTTTGCGCGAAATTTTGGCCATCAAATAGCTGTAACAGCTGGGTTGGATTATGCGAGGGGTGATGCGGTTATCATCATTGACGCGGATCTGCAAGATCCACCTGCGGTCATGCTTGATCTGATTGCAAAATGGAAAGAAGGGTTTGAGGTTGTGTATGCTGTAAGGCGTAAACGAGAGGGTGAGGGCTGGTTCAAGCTTTTCACAGCATCGCTTTTCTACCGCTTGATCTATCGTATTACTGACGTGAAAATTCCTCTCGATACTGGCGACTTCCGCCTAATTGACCGAAAAGTAGTGGATGTGATTGGGCAAATGCGGGAGAAACATCGCTTTTTGCGCGGAATGGCTGCATGGGTTGGCTACCGACAGGTTGGTGTTGATTATGACCGTAAGGAACGTTTCGCCGGAAAAACCAAATACCCATTTAGTAAAATGGCCAAGCTCGCATTAAACGCAATCACCAGTTTTTCGTATTTTCCACTTCAACTGGCCACCTATTTAGGTTTTATATGTGCGGGGATCAGCATTATCGCGATACCAATTGTTGCTGCACTCCGGCTCTCAAACCAGGCAGCCTTATTAGGGCAGGCGACCACTTTGATCGCAGTCCTTTTTCTTGGGGGTGTGCAATTAATTACATTAGGAATTTTGGGGGAATATATCGGTCGAATTTATGATGAATCAAAAGGTCGCCCGCTGTATATTGTCAGCGAAGCACCGGATAAAAAATAGGAGAATATAAAATGGCAAAAATTGATCTAACGATTTACCCAGAAAGACTGGAAAACTCAATAAAGCGAGCAAAAGAAAGAAATATCATCATTCCTACCTTCGCACAAATGAAGGATCCAAATCTAATTCCTGACAAGATCAAAGAGGAATTAAAATCGATTGGCTTATGGGATATTAATCCCCGGAATCTTTTTCGAATTACATGGAAAAATGAGCCTAAAGCAAAAGGCGGCCAATTCGATGGCGTAAATTATATTGAGCTTCCAAAATCCTTTACTGGGGTGGATGCCCGCATCATAGTATTAGTTGGAAAATGGTTCCCAACCGGAGCGCATAAAGTGGGCGCGACATTTGGGTGTTTGGTCCCACGATTGGTAACAGGACAGTTTGATCCGATCACCCAAAAAGCTGTTTGGCCTTCCACTGGCAACTACTGCCGTGGTGGTGCATACAACTCGACCCTACTTGCGTGCGAATCTATCGCAATATTGCCTGAAGGGATGAGCAAAGAGAGATTTGAATGGTTGGCAACCGTTGCAGGGGAAACAATTTCAACACCAGGCAGTGAATCAAATGTGAAAGAGATATTTGACAAATGCTGGGAGTTGCGAGAATCAGGTGAAGATCTAATGATCTTCAATCAATTTGAAGAATTCGGTAATTATCTCTGGCATTATGATATTACCGGCCATGCAATGGAAGAAGTCCTCAAAAAAGAATTAGGATCAAAAGGTAATTATCGAGGATTAATCCTTACAACAGGTTCAGCGGGCACAATTGGCTGCGGCGACTATATGAAGCAAGTGTTTCCCGGAAGTCTGGTTGGGGCTAGCGAAGCACTCCAGTGTCCCACACTCATGGAAAATGGATTTGGCGCCCACCGTATTGAAGGTATCGGGGATAAACACGTTCCCTGGATCCATAATATGAAGAATACGGATCTAATTACAGCGATCGATGACAACGCAGTAGTATCCCTTTCGCGCTTATTCAACGAACCGGCTGGACAAAAATACCTTGCCTCTAAAGGTGTGCCAGAAGAAATTGTTTCTCAATTAGATCTATTTGGATTTTCAGGTATTGCAAATATGCTTTCCGCTGTAAAGATGGCCAAATATTACGAAATGGGTGAAAATGATGTTGTCTTGACTGTGTTGACAGACTCCATGGAAC
>JAUSPC010000206.1 GCA_030655835.1 Pelolinea sp. | reverse complement strand
TTTGTGCCAGTCCTCTACTTATGCTTTCTCGTTCTTTATTCGCTAGTTGTTTGTATTTGTTCTTTTGCATACGAATGATTTTATCTCCTCATCCGTTGCACTAAATCCTTGATTCAACAATAGTAAGAATTCTTTAATTATCACTTAGATCATTATAAGCAATCATTTCATGCCAATAAGCTAAGTATTTCCACTTTCCCCATTCTTCAAAAACAAACATCGCATCTGCTTCAGAAAATTGCTTATTTTGGAAGTATTTTGCTTTCATAAAATCGCGGAAAACAGTATCTGATGGAATATGATCATATCGACCCAACAACATCAGCATCGTTGCCGCCACATAATTTCCAACACCCTTAATTGAGAGCAGTCGCTTCTTTATTTCTGGCGTAGGAAGTGATTTTTCAAGTATTTCGTTCGTGGAAAGAACTCCGCTGTCTATTTGCTTTGCAAGCAGATAGATATAATCAGCCCTATAACCCAATCGGATACAATCTTTAAACTCTCCCTCCGATAAGGATAGAATAGCGGTTGGAGTTGGAAAAGCCCTAAGGGATGGATTTTTCAAATAAGGATCCCCAAACTTTTCTACTAATTCATGCACCATTCGTTTCGTCCCTCCCTATTGAATATTCGTTGTGCAGATAACCTTAACCAAATCTTCAAAGATATCCGGAGAGCGTAACAGATAACCTTTCCCATGCGATAAGTATTTCCAAGGGGATTTTTTGTTCTTACAAAGGTCATAAAATTCTTCAAGGTCTTCATCCAACCTCAACATATAGCGTACGTTTTCTCTGATCTCATTCAGCTCGCTCTGAGAAAGTTCTTTTGGATGCTCTATTAAAATTAAAATATCAGGAATCTTTTCCCCTGAAGAAGAAACCTGAAAATGCACAACAATTCTAGAGGAAAGCCTTTGTGTTCGGGAAAATGATCTACCGTTTTCGTTATAAATATTTGGAAGCAAGTTTACCCAACCATGCGACCGTAAGGTGGAATTGAGATCAAATTGTTTTTTCGCTGGGATAGTAATTTTAGTACGCATGTATTACCACCTCTTGTTTATGCGATTTTTAGGGATCGGTGGTGCTCTTTTTCACTTAATCCATAAGGCATTATTGCCGAACAATATTTTACCTGTTAACCTTTTTTGCTTCATCTTTTGTTAATTAATATTTTTAGCGTATCCACTTTTTCACAATTTTGTAAAGAATTTAATTTAAAATAAAAGCTCCTCGACCTGGACTCGAACCAGGAACCTAGCGGAATGCATCTTTACTCTTGTAGGTAGACATTTTCCAAGCTTTTATAAGTAGTGTTATTGAATATCTAATTTATCGCCTCCCAATATACAAGATATGTACAAGAGACCCCTCGAACCAGGAAACTATTCCGCATTAATATGCCAAATTTTACAGAATTCCTAATTCATAATCCCATTCCTCGAAGCAGGCTTCAGAGGAACATCCCTTTTGGATTTTTGAAATCTAAGATATGAAACATACTCATACTAATAATTCTTTGAAAAAGATAAATCTCGTTTTCAGTTTTGGATGGTAATTAATCCCAATCCAAGATCGTCATATTCTTGGATTGTTTCAAAAGCCGCTATATTTCCACTATGTGAATAATTTAATTTGTTAAGGTAATCTTGATTTGCAATGACGTATATCCTGGTAATGTCTTTGAAATTTTCCTGAATGGTTTTCATAATTGCGTCGGGGTCAACGGTTTGAAGCAGGGTTTCAGTCAAAAGAAGGATTTTTTCACTGCGATCAGGCAACCATTCCAAACCAAAAGGATTATTGATTACTATCCTTTGCATTATTGCGGGAGACCACTCAATTAACCCCCAATTTCCTACTACAATAACATATTGATCGTAAGGAATCAGATTCGATTTTTTAACGTTTATTAAGTCATTAATTTGAACTTCTGAAATATCATAAGAGCCATTATCAATCAAGTATAGTAAGCTTAAGCTAGAATCAAAGACAAAAAATAAAATCATCGTCCATATTACAGCAACCTTTATATAATTGTTATTGATTTTCGGGATTAATTGTAATAGATCTAGCAAGTAAACAATTCCAATACCTATCAATAGGCTCGCAGCAATTGACATAATCCAATTTTCCCTAGGTATTGGCATCAAAACAATTGAAAATAGGATTAATAAATAATGCCTTTTAATTAATGCTGACAAGAGTCCAAATAAGAATAATATGTTCCAAAACGGGGAAGCATTAATAAATTTGAAATCAAGGGCAACTAGTAGAAAATGATTAAACAACTTTGTATTTTGAGCTGTAAATGCATTTATGAATATCCCTATACCATAATGAGAAATGACAGTATACCAATACGGTAATGAGACAATCAATCCTACTATTCCAACAAGTAAACAGTCAATCAGAAATTTGATGTCTTTATGTGCGAGAAAATTTACGATTGATATTCCCAAAAATAGAATAGATATGAGTATTGATGCATAAATTGAACCTGGACTACTCATGATACATAATCCCAAGAATATTCCGGGGATTATCCAAAGACATTTTTGTTTCTTGTCTCTTGCCCATAAAAGAGTAAATGTATATAGAATCAGGAAAAGGGTTCCTATAGATTCCGCTAACCCCATTGCTTCGATTTGCTCAGTAAAAGCAATGGGAATTATTGAAAAGGTAAAAACCGCTGCAATAACCCCGACTTTATTTTTAATTACTTTCTGAGCCAAAAAAAAGAACCCAAAAAGGCTTAATACCGAAAAAAATGGAGGAAGAGCGTTTATCGTAATAAAAATATCTGGAGAAAACAATTTAATGACGATAGCTTGAATGTAAAAAGGCAGAGGCGGATAGGCAAAAGGTAACCCCCCTGGATAATAATATGGAATTGAGACGGGCAGTAAAAATCCATTCTTAATGATTTCAATTGACATTTGGTAAAATAATCCCCCCAAATCAAAGGGGACTTTAAATCCAATTATGAACAAATGATAAGTACGAAATGCAATCCCGATAAGAAAGGAAATAAATAAGGCGCCTTTGTAGTACGTATTTGGTTTTACATTCAGATGATTTACCATAACTACTCGTTTCTTTGACAATAAATAATATAAGTATACATTACCGAGCTTCAACAATACCTTTCGTTAGTCCCCTTTTGTTGGTATTCTCATTTCAAATGTAGTACTTGATATAAGATAGCTTATAGAAACCATGCGGATTAGAACATAATTCCAATAGGGCTACAAAATACGATATTACTCAACTTAAAAAATCCCTGGTATGTTACCGGGGATTTTTAAGTATATTCGAGAAAAGAGAGCACTAAATCACCCGTGCGGCTAGTCTTCAACAACTGGTGGATGGACCACAATACCGGTCGCTGTCTAAACCTGTGAACTTACATCACGAGGAGCAATAATCGTAACTCGAGCTCCAACAACTAGTAAATCCAATCGATCATTAGGAAGGATTTTCGTCTCTGTAGTATGCAAAAACATACTCAACATAATGATAAACAAAAATCGCCCTCCATCTCTGGAGAGCACTTCTAAGTAGCTTTTATTTCAGGATAAAACTGCAGACCTAAATTTTTACCCATAACTCAGATGTGTACCAAAAGGAGGTGGTAAGAATAACCATTTGAAACTGATTGCAGTTTTTTTGAATTATTTCTTCAGCGCTAGAGAAAACAAATATCTTGAGCTCTGAATCCATTGATTAAGTGTAGGGAGAAGAATTGTATCACTGTATATATGGTGGTTATCAGCAGCTCCACCTTTAGAAATGCTGATCAATCTTGTATATAAGGATCGACCAGTATAAGAATTATGACATGTTTGTAGTAAGGTTGCGGTAAGCATGGAGAGCAGTTGTAGATCTGCATAGGTTGAGGCGGATAATGCTGGTCTGAACTCCTGCCGATAGAAAAGAATAAGGAACATCGTGGATTTACCATGAAAGAGCCCTGTAAAGAAAAATCTTTTGACGATTTTCCCTTATCCCTGGCCCTCATTAGTCAATGTGAGGGATTTGACGTGAGATTTGTTTTCTATGGAAACCAGTGTTGCCAGGGCGACGATCCACACAAGGGTTTCGGTTTCAAGGATAAGGCTTAAAGAAATATTGGCGACTACCCCAAAAAACAGGACAAGAATCGGGAAGGCATCTATCATGGTTCGTTCCTTTAGGAAATAGCGGATCCCGCGAATGAACCCCAATGTGATCATGATAAGAAGGATAGATAGCCCCACAATTCCCAGATGAAGCTGAATATCGATAAATCCGTTATCCCCAATTAACACTGCAAAGCCCCAGTTGAATTTTTGCGCCAGTTCCTCTCCAAAACCATGCAGATGCCAGATTGCTCCGTATCCATAACCCAGCCAGGGTCGTTGATTGATCACATGCTGGAAGAGATACTCCCATACAGGCACCCGCCCGGTCAGAGAAGAATTTCTGCCCAGCAAACCCAAAAAGAAATTCAAATTCGACATTACAATCATGAATGCGATAGTTGCTACACCAAGAAAACCAAAATAATGCGCAGGTTTCATTTTTTGACCCCATTTGATCCAGGCATATAGGACAACGACTAAAGCCACCAAAACCAGAGCTGATATGATCCCGGTAGCTGATTTACTTTTCACCAGAAGAAATGAGGCAACTGTCAGCAAGCCCAGGTTCAGGTAGAAAAATCCTCTGCGCGGTTTCTTAATGGATAGCAAATTGACCAAGAATAAGGCAATTCCAAGCGCCATAAAACAGCCCAGATAATTTCGGTTCCAGAAAATTCCATTCCAGGCACCTTTATAAAAAGGATTAGACATAATGCCATAATCCGGGAGGAAGAATACAAAAAACAAGCTAAAGAAACAAATGACAAAATAAAACCAGGTAATGTTCTTGATCAATTTCTCCAACCTAAAAATATGACCGATATAAATCGCCATGAAAGAACTGCCCAGTAGAACAGTAAATTTATACAACGTAATATTGAATTGAATCGACCAAATTAACGAAAGTCCAGCCAGACCTACAAAACCCAGGACAAGCCAGTTTGCCCGACAGGCTTGCATTAATCTTTTCCAGTCGCGATCCCAAACAAGTTCAAGGACTAGGAGAAGGACCGCTACAGCCAACAAAAGCAATTCAAAGGCAACGTTATACCATTGGCAGGAACCCGTTATTGTCAGCCAGTTCGACGGGCAGATGACCCCACGGATACCAAAAACCATGATTGAACGAAATAATCCGAGGAAAAAAATGAACTGAGTCAATATTTCCTTACGAACAAATCCGAATTTTTCCTGATCCATTTCCACCTCTCACCTTCAAAAAGATCCTTTTCCCACAAGCACGACCCACGCTGTCCGGATAAGAATTCGGATATCCAGCCAAATAGAATAGTTATCGACATAATAAAGATCGTCTTCGGTGTGCAGGTGCATCACCCGCTCACTTCTGCCGTTTACCTGCCACCAGCCGGTGATCCCTGACGGAACAGTGAAACGGCGGCGCTGCCAACGTTCGTAATTTTCCACCAGGTAGGGAAGCTCTGGGCGCGGCCCGACAATGCTCATCTCTCCCTTAATCACGTTGATCAATTGTGGAAATTCATCCAGGCTCAGCTTGCGCAGCAACCTTCCCGAGCGTGTGATGCGCGGATCGCTCAGTGATTTATGGATGATATTTCCATGCTCGTCAATGCGTTCTACTTGCACACGTAGTTTTTCAGCATCCCGAACCATCGTCCTGAATTTGATCATTTTGAAGAGCCGACCGTTCTCGCCCACACGGTCTTGCAGAAACAGAACAGGCCAACCGTCAACGATTAGAATTATCAGAGCCACCAACAACAATATGGGGGAGATTATCACAAGAGTCAGACAACCAACGACAAGATCGAATGCGCGCTTGAGAATGCGCGAATAATCATCCAGAGCCGGGGCGCGCAAATCCAGCAAAGGCAACCCCGCCAGGTTCTCAACGCGGGTATCCGAGAGGGATAGATCATAAAAATCGAGGGCAACCCAGACCCCTAATGACAAATCTTCAAGGTGAGAAGAAATTGCTGCGATCCAATCAGATGTGCTGCGGGGAAAAGCGATGACGACATCAGAGATATGGGCTTCATTTACTCGGGAACGAACCAGAGCTACCGTTTCTGGGCAGAAATCCGGTGTTTCGCCCACAAAATCTTGGGGATTTTTCAAATCAAGCACTTGCACAATAATATGATCTCCGAGCGAGTTTTGACGAATTGCCTTTTCCACTTTGTGCAACTCGGACCCGGTTCCAACAATCAATAAATTTCGTGAGATATTTAACGTTTCTTTGCGTAGGCGAAAAACCAGGCGCGCGACTAAACGCCACAGTAAACATAAAAGAAATGAGACTGCCACGATCATCAAGAAAAGAGCTCGTGAGAAGTCACGATATGTCAGATAGAGTATGCCAGCTTGAGAAATGGATGCAACCAGTGAAGCAATAGTTAACGTGGAAAGCTCGTCCACGAGCTTGAAGAATTTCTTGCCATCATAGATTGAGAACCCTGCCAGTAACCCCACCCAGATCAATGGGAAGATCACATACAGGGAGACCGGATAGCGGATATCTGCCGGCAAGTAAGCGATAAAGTTCAGCTTGTTCATGACGATTCGCAGGTATGACATTGAAACCAGCGAACCGAGGACCATCAACCCGTCCATCAGCATCGAAAAAATTGTAAAATTGAACGAGAATCGTCTCAACATGCTTACTCCCTGAGCCTACTAGCTTTTTCCAGCCAAACCTCACGCACGATCAAGAATAGAAAACGTGGGTTGGTAAAGAAGTAGCGACGCCACAACCGGCGAGGTTCCTGACTGAATCGAAAAAGCCACTCAAACCCAAGCTTTTGCATCCAGAGGGGTGCCTGACGCACCATACCAGCGTGAAAGGCAAAAGCCGCTCCGACCCCAATCATCACTGCTTGAATTTTACCACGGTGTTCGGCGATCCAGATTTCCTGATTTGGGCACCCCAGACCCACAAACAGGATCTTGATGCCTGAACCGTTGATCTCCCGGATCAGTATCTGATCTTCTTCAGCGGTCAGAGGACGAAATGGAGGCGCAATCTGCGCCCCGACGACCAAACCGGGGAATTTTAATTTCATTTTGACGGTCAGTTCTTGTAAGACGTCCTTCGTTGAACCCAGAAATCCGACCGGGATTCCCTCTTTGGCTGCGGCATCCAGGAGTCTAAGCATGAGTGTGGGTCCGTACACCCGTTCTTGATGTGGGTAACCCTTGCGACGCATTATCCATACCAAAGGCATCCCGTCTGGCGTCACCAGGTCAGCTGTGTTGACCACCCTTTGAAACTTTGGGGAATCATACGCTTCCATCACCATGTGTACATTGGCTGCAAAGACACTCCGGCTCTCACCGGAGCGTGACCAAGTAAGAATCAACCCTATAGCTGATTGATAATTCGTAGCGTGGATGTTCAATCCTAGAATTGGCACGGTCATTTAGTTCTTCAATGCTGAATCATAGATTTTCATTAACAATGGATAGTTCGTTTCAGGCGTATAACGATTGAGATACTCCTGCCTCGCGTTTTTTCCTATTTGTTTGCATAAGTCAGGATTATCCCAAAGATTTTTTATCTTTTCTGAAAGGTCATCATCATCCCCTGGATTCACCAAAAAGCCAGTCTTACCATCACGAACGAGTTCAGTGACTGCTCCAATACGTGATGCGATCACGGGCACTCCGCACGCATATGCCTCAATGATTGAACGACCAAATGTCTCATAACATATTGTAGGATAAACTAAGAACCTTGCACTTTTCAAAACTTTCATAGATTGGGCCTGCCCTAAATGTCCAAGGTATGTGATATTTGAATGACCATCAGAAGCTAAGATTACGTTTTTCCTCAGCGGTCCATCCCCGACAATCACAAGTTTTATTTTAGGAACCTTAAGAATTGCTTTTAAAAGGGGGATAACGCCTTTTTCGGGGGATAACCGTCCAACAAAAACGACATAATCTTCTATTTCTTCTCTCTCGCCAAGATCTTGGATGAAATTGGGTTTCACTTTGATTTTTTTTTCGGAAACCCCACCCCGAATCAACATCGTACGTGTAAATTCTGATGGCGTGATAAATGAATCAATTTTCTTGTTCCAGGTCTGTATAGACCTGTAGAAGGTCAGCATTGTAGCAACAACTGCACTCTGCAAGTGAGACTTCCTGTAGCATGCATGAATAATACCAGGCAAAGGAGGGGTCATTCCGAGGCAATCTTCACAAATCCGGTCGTCGCGTAAGAACAATCCGTTCACGCACATTAATCGATAATTTCTTATGCTCAAGATAACTGGAATCGAATATTTCTGACATGCATATAAGGCGGATGGCGAAATCAGAGGAAATATATTTTGAAAATGAACGATATCGGGTCGTTCCTTTTGAAGAATAGCTTCAACTTGGTTAAAACTTGGTGTTGACCAAATTGTATTGAATGCAAGCTTTATCTTCTGCAATTTCGAATAATCACTGATTTCATCATTATCCCGGGTGAACCTTAATACTTCCTGCCCATTGCTTTCCAACAAATCAGATTCGGCCTGGAAAGAAATATCCTCTCCCCCTGGTTGTTGATAATAATCGTGTGCCATGAGAATTTTCATAAGAAAGGTTTATTACGGATTATGTTTGAAAATTAAACCACGAAAGGCATCACGGAATTTTTCGTGGGAGAAATATTCTCTTAAGCGGGCATTTCCGGATTCGCCCATTTTCCTTCTCAATTCTGGATCTACGAGTAAATTGCAAACAGCCTTCGCGATTTCCTGTGGCGAAGGATCGACACAAAAACCATCAATGCCATCACGGACGACCTCGAGAGCAGCGCCTTGATTACTGGTCACTATAGGTAATCGGAATTTCCAGGCTTCCAAGAATACAATACCAAAACCTTCTCTGGTCGAAGGCAAAACAAAGACATCAGCAAGATTGTACTGAATATCGCGCTCCTTGTCGTCTAACTCTCCCAGAAAAAACACACTACTTTCAACGCCAAGGGATTTGCTCAATTCTTTAAGATCTGATTTCCAGCTCCCATCTCCAACAACGATGTACCTAAGATCAGGGAATTGCTCCAAAATGTAAGGCAAGGATTCTATCGTCTTATCAATGTTTTTATGCTTTGATTCTTTACTTAGTCGCGAAACAGATAATAATCGATAACCATTTTTATCGGGCATTGGCGAAATTGAAAGATCTACCGTACCCAGGTCAATCGAGTTCTGAAAGATTAAGAATCTTAAATTTGATAATTTATAAGACTCTGCCATGCGATTTGCAGTTTGACTGCTTACACTAATGATCCTGTCAATAAATCGATCAACAATAAACCGTTTTAGTTTGGTAGGTTTATCCCACACATCCACGCCATGAACGATTAAAAGTTGATTGCTGGATCTTGAAAGCCAACTCCGCAGAGGGAATAATGGAAAAAATAGGACGTGGCCAAAAATAATATACGAAAAATGACCTTTAGCAATTGCCCTGATAATTGCGATTAAATTGCTAATTTTTTTTTTGTTAAATCCAATTACACGAACTTTGGAAAATTTCCCGTCCAAATCCTTTTGGTTATCCCATAATGATAGAGCCATTGCAGATTCAATTTCCTCGGTATCAAGCATTTCGTCCATGACGCGTAGAATACGCTGGTTGAATTTTCCAATTCCACCCTTGTCTTGAAATATTCCCAAGGTGATAAATAGGATATTCATCCCTTAATCACTCTAATCAATAAGTTTTTTGTAGGGATTTTTGGCCTGGAAGAATCTTCTCCCAGGGTATATAAGAAATGGAGAAGTCTCAAATAGATCTCTCGCAAATATCCAATTGGGGTAGTCGCGTTCCAAGCAGGGCGGACATCGATATTTTCTTTATCAAACCCACTGCATAATAATAAGTCTCGTATCGATTTCTCAGTGACTCCAAACTCATGAGTAAGGTCATTATAACGGTGATAGATACCACAAATCGAACCCATATTTGGAGTTTGAATGATCAAAACACCCCCTGAATTAAGTCGCTCTCCCACATTCTTAAGAAAATCAGAAGCAGATTGTTTAGGGATGTGCTCCAAAATATCAAGTAAGAATATCAAATCGTAGGATTGTCCAAGTCTGTATTGAATAACATCCAATGCATCGAATTGAACAACGAAATCCAGGGACAGACAATGACAAATCCTTACATTTTCTTCGGATAAATCGAACCCAGCTAAATTTGAGAATCCGTTATCTTTAAGAAAACAAAGCAATGATCCTTCCCCGCAGGCAATATCCAGAATTTGCAAATCCTTGTTGTTCGGGAGCCACACACTCAAACTACGACGGAAGGATTTATACATAATATTCTTTATAGATGGATCCAGCACAGTGGGTCTTCTTGTAAAGGTATTATATTTTTCAATCAAACTTTCTGATGTTTTCTTCATTATTTCATCTTCTAGCCATTAGAACTATAAATATGAACGTTGAAACTGCCTGAGTAATAACAGCACTCCACAATGCCCCAGTGATTCCCCATATTTTGATGAAAACAAACGAAGTAAAAACACTCGTAATGAAGCCGCCTATGGATACAACAAAAAGTGCTTGCGGTTTTTGAATTGCCCGCAAAATTACCGAGGCGCCTATTGAAAGTGCCGTGAATATGGGAACAAGGCTAATTAATGGAATAAGATTTACATAATCTACGTATTTACTTCCATAAAACAGATTTTCCAATTGTAATCGAAATATCCACAAGAATAATCCGTAAATTAATGAAATAATAAATACGACATATGTAATTAATGCACCGTTTCTCTTAAAGTTCGCTGCTTCAGGTTTTCCAAATTGGGCAGAGAAAATTGGCAAAACCAGTATACTAATGGCTGATATGATTACTATCATGGGCTGGATAAAATTTTGCAGAGCTCGAATGATTCCAGCGTCTTCCAAACCCCCAACACTGCCAATTACCAGGATCTGCATCTGGTTCGCTATGGAAACCAAGAATCCGGTAAGGATAATCCATTTACCATAGTTCCAATTTTGTTTTATTATTGCCCCTAATTTTACCAATTTCTGATTTTCAGCTCTTCGAATTAAATTGAGGAATAATATACATGCTGCAAATCCGGCTGTAGCCATTATGAAATATGCCGTTTCTGTTTTTTGAAGTATGGCTGATTTAAATACAAAGGTGAGACTAAATAGGAAAACAGCGTAAGCAATGCTTGTAAATGCAGCGTAATGAGGCTTCTTTAGGAAATAATAAGTCCTTCGAACAAACCAAGGAAGAAGCATAAATGGAATTACTAGACCTAAATATATATAGTGGTGGTTGTTGTTACTCATAGGCTGTAGCACAAGCCTGCTAATAAAAGTGACAAGAATATATACAAATCCAGCTCCAAAGGTGAAAAGAAAATGGAGTTTTGTCTGAATCTTTAAATAAGACCTTTCATTTGTCGAATAAGACGCAGGCCCCAATACGCTCATTGGTTCACTTATGAAGCCATTATGTAGTTGATAAAAAATTGAAAAGATTGCGTAAGTTACTGAAAAAGCGCCAAAGTCCTTAGGTTCTAACCATCTTGCAAGAAGAACAATGAAAATAAAGTTGGCACCAGAGTAAACGGCCTGATCTATAATGCTGATCGATCCTTTTACACCCCATTTAATTGCCTGGATACCACTCAACATGCTTCTCTTATCAAATATTCATCATCTGTTATCAATCAATTAAAATGCGAATGTGGCTTTGATTAACAAATATTCTAAATCATTATGTTAATTATAGTCTGAATAAGGATCATAAAATTTTTGGATCAAGTAAATTGCTCTTTAATCCCGATCCCAAAATCATCGTTCATTTCACATTGTAGACCGACACTTCAGCGTTTTCATAAACCAGCTCGGTGTATACCTCGTCCACGGAAAAAACTCATAAGGTGCTATATAAAGAAACCGAAGATTCAACAATAACTTGATATATTTTATGAGTCCTCTGCAGTTACTCGATTTTCAAAAATCGCAAATAATTCTTTCCCATTTTGATGGCATTTTTAGGTGTTTTCATGAGCAAATTGCAGTTATTTGATGCCTTTTTGCCAACTTTCTCCCACTTTCACCTAACGAA